>JAYTRW010000392.1:0-3745 GCA_043745985.1 Methylotenera sp. | reverse complement strand
CTAGTCAATCTACGCCAATAGCATCAGTCACTAAGTTGATGACTGCAATGGTGATGTTGGATGCGCATTTACCAATGGATGATTTATTATTTATCGGTGATGAAGATGTTGATTATCTTAAAGGCACGCATTCAAGGTTGAATGTAGGCACACAGCTTACACGTGGTGAGTTTTTACAGCTTGCGCTAATGTCGTCAGAGAATCGTGCTGCTTCTGCTTTAGCGCATAACTACCCAGGCGGTATTGGTGCATTTATAGTTGCGATGAACCGTAAAGCTGAAATATTGGGCATGAAGTCGACACGCTTTTACGATCCCACAGGTTTAGATAGCAACAACGTTTCTACTGCAGAAGATTTAGTGAAAATGGTGAATGCCGCCTATCACTATGCTGAAATTCGCCAAGTGACTACCACTGCCTCACAAGAAATCACACTATATGGTCGAGAAAATCCAATTAACTTTGTAAATACCAACTCCTTAGTGCGTGGTAGTGACTGGGTGATTGGTTTGTCTAAAACTGGTTTTATCAATGAAGCTGGACGTTGTTTAGTGATGCAAGCGGAAATCTCTGGTCAGCCTATGATAATTGTATTGCTAGATTCAGCAGGTAAGCAGTCACGTATTGGTGATGCGAATAGAATTCGTAAATGGATTGAATATAACGATACAGGCTCACTGGGCGAAAATGTCAGTGGTTAAATATAGCATTTGATACGGCAATAAAAAAGCGGCTGAAAAGCCGCTTTTTTATTGCCGTGAATTAATTAACGCTTAGATTATTGGGCCAGTGTATTATTGAGCGACCACTTTCTTGGGAGCCGCTTTTTTGGCAGCAGGCCTCTTCGTGGCGGTTTTAGTTGCCGCTGGTTTTTTAGCTGGCGCTTTAGCAGCAGGTTTTTTGGCCGTTGCTTTCTTCACAGCTGGCTTTTTCGTTGCAGTCTTTTTAGCTGGCGTTTCTTTTTGTGCTTTAGCCATCAACAATTCCAAAGCCTCATCCAAAGTAAGTGATTCAGGCTCTACGCTTTTTGGCAACGTTGCACGAATCTTGCCATGTTGCACATAAGGTCCATAACGGCCCGCAAACACTTCAATTTGACCATCTTCAGTCGGATGGTTGCCTAACGTGGCTAAGGGCGCTGGGCCTGTGTGAGCTGCTGCTAATAAAGCAACTGCACCTTCTAAATCAATGGTGAATACACTGTCTGTTTTCGGAATCGATTTAAATTTAGCATCATGATTCACATATGGACCGAAACGGCCAATGTTAGCCACGATTTTTTTATTCGTCACTGGATGCAAACCTAGGTCGCGTGGTAAAGATAGCACCATTTTCGCAGTTTCTAAATTCATATCCGCAAGTGAAATTTCTTTAGGCACGCTGACACGTTTTGGTTTCTTTTTGTCACCTTCAATGGCTAAGCCAAGCTGTAAATAAGGGCCGTATGGGCCATTCATCAGCATGATCTCTTTACCAGACTCGTCATCATTACCAATAATGATTGGGTCAATACCCACTTGAGCTGCGCCATTTACGCTGCGTTTGTAGTCACATTTAGGTTCGTCGTTATAGCCTGTGCAGCCAATAAATGTGCCAAAGCGACTGAGTTGTTTTTGAAGTGGCTTGCCACATTTAGGACAAGCTTCATCAATCAATTCATTACCTGGGCGCTCTACATCAGCTTTGCTCAGTAATTGTTGGTTGAAGCCTTGCCAAAACTCTGCCATGAGCGGTAACCACTCACGCTCTCCCTCGGCAACACTATCAAGTGCATCTTCGAGGTTGGAGGTAAAACCGTAATCTACATACTTGGTGAAATGCTCGGTGAGAAACTTATTCACCACACGTCCAACATCAGTCGGCGTAAAGCGTTTCTTGTCTAACAATACATATTCGCGGTCTTGCAGCGTACTAATGATACTGGCGTAAGTAGAAGGGCGGCCAATGCCGTATTCTTCTAAGATTTTGACTAAGCTTGCCTCACCATAGCGCGGTGGAGGCTCGGTGAAGTGTTGGTCACCGTAGATTTTTTCAACAGTCAGCACTTCGCCAGTTTCAAGATGCGGTAGTTTGCTTTCACCTTCTTCTTCCTCATCATCTGTGCCTTCCATATAAACCGCGATAAAGCCCGGAAATACCAGTGTTTGGCCTGAGGCACGGAATAAGTTGGCGTCAGAACCAACGCTTAAATCTACGCTGACTGCATCAAATTTAGCAGGGGCCATTTGGCAAGCCAAGGCACGCTTCCAAATCATTTCATATAGTTTAAATTGCTCGTCCGTTAAGTATTGGCGAACGCTAGCAGGCGTACGGCTGATGTCGGTTGGTCGAATCGCCTCATGGGCTTCTTGCGCACTTTTTGATTTCGTTTTGTACTGAATGGCTGCTTTTGGCAAATATTCTGCATCAAAATTCTTTTTCACATAATCACGAATCTGCGCAATGGCTTCAGCCGCAATGCTGAATGAGTCGGTACGCATGTAAGTAATTAAACCCACGGTACCGCCACCTACGTCCATACCTTCATACAGTTGCTGTGCCACGCGCATGGCACGTGAAGTGGTAAAGCCTAATTTACGTACTGCTTCTTGTTGCAAGGTAGAGGTTGTGAAAGGGGCAGCTGGACTGCGACTACGTTGCTTTTTCTCAACGCGTGAAACGGTTGTTTTACCTGCGCTGGCAAGTAATAATTTGCCAACAATGTTAGATTGTTGATCATGGTTAATGACCGTGAATTGCTCAACTTTTTGATTATTGAGCTGTATTAGCTTGGCGGTGAAACCATGACTGTGTTTTATAGCGTCTAAATGAATAGACCAGTATTCTTGTGATTTAAACGCTTCAATTTCAAGTTCGCGTTCAACAATTAAGCGTAGTGCTGGGCTTTGCACGCGTCCTGCAGATAGTCCGCGGCGGATTTTTTTCCACAATAGGGGGGATAAATTAAAGCCGACTAAGTAATCTAAAGCGCGGCGTGCTTGCTGCGCATTCACCATAGGCATGGAAATGTCGCGTGGCTCGGCAATCGCATGTTCAACAGCGCTTTTGGTAATTTCATGAAACACTACGCGTTTCATGACCTTGTTTTTGAGTAAGTTCTTAGACTTTAAAATTTCGGCAATATGCCATGAAATCGCTTCACCTTCGCGGTCCGGATCGGTTGCGAGATAGATGCTGTCAGCATTTTTCACAGCCTTGGCAATCGCGTCCACATGTTTGCTATTGCGTTCAATGATGTCGTACTTCATGGCGAAATCATTAGCAGTATCCACCGCACCATTTTTCGGAATTAAGTCACGCACGTGTCCGTAAGAGGCAAGCACTTCAAAGTCGCTTCCAAGATATTTCTTGAGCGTTTTTGCTTTAGAAGGAGATTCAACAATTAACAGTTTGGACATGCATGCCTAGAAGAATGAGTGATTAAATGGGCTGAATTATAGAGTTACTAAGCTAATAACTCGGATAATAGCAAGGTAAATGGCTATAAGACAACAACTTACCGCACATACTACGCAAATTTATCGAATAATATGTAACATTATGTGTTTCGAATAAATTCAATCCGTGTGCCATCAACACTATTTAAGCTTAGCGCTTCACTTTCTTTGGCGATGTCGCCAAAAAGTGGATCCTCGTCTTCTGGCTTGGCTTGGCTCAAGCCTTTAAAGTCATATAAGTTAAAATCTGCTAAGTGTGAAGGTTCTACGTTGCCAATCGCGCGGAATATATTGTTGATGCGACCGGG
>JAYTRW010000391.1:0-1085 GCA_043745985.1 Methylotenera sp. | reverse complement strand
AAACTGGTTTGGGTTGATGGTGTATTGATTAATTGCACCGTCTTTTAATTCGGCCACATACGTGTCGCCAGTGTATGAAATTTCATCCATACCATCAGCGCCGTGCACAACCATGACATGCGTGCTGCCTAAGCGTTGCAACACTTGCGCAAGTAGTAGTGTAAGATCTTTATGAAACACACCCATCACTTGCCGTTTAGCGCCCGCAGGGTTAGTCATCGGGCCAAGCAGGTTGAACAGAGTGCGAATGCCCATCTCACGGCGTACAGGCGCGGCATGCTTCATGGCGCTGTGATGGTTGGGGGCGAACATAAAACCAATGCCAATACTATCAACGCACTTAGCTACTTGTTCGGGTGACAAATTAACGTTGACGCCCAAAGCTTCTAGCACATCTGCACTACCGCAGGTTGATGAAACCGAGCGACCACCATGCTTGGCTACTTTTGCACCCGCTGCAGAGGCAACGAAAGCACTCACGGTAGATACGTTAAATGTCTGAATGCCGTCGCCACCCGTGCCACAAGTATCAATCAAGTGACTAGTATCGTTAATGGTAACTTTAGTTGAAAGATCACGCATCACTTTGGCAGCAGCGGCGATTTCATCGACCGTTTCGCCCTTCATGCGTAAACCCATCAACAAGCTGGAGATTTGCACTGAAGTAAGTTCGCCAGACATCATCATGCGCATGATTTCTAGCATTTGCGCATGGGTAAAGTTTTTGCGATCCAGTAGTTGCTGCAAGGCCTCTTTGAAGGTGATATCGATTTGCTTTCCTTCAGCCATTACTTTTCCTTCAAGAAGTTATCCAGCAACTCGTGGCCATATTCTGTGAGGATAGATTCTGGGTGAAATTGCACACCTTCTACACGCAAGGTTTTATGACGCACGCCCATAATTTCGCCATCATCAGTCCATGCGGTGATTTCTAAGCAATCTGGCATGCTTTCTTTTTCAATCACCAATGAGTGGTAACGCGTTGCGGTGTAAGGATTTGGCAAATCTTTAAATACGCCAATATTTTTATGATGTATCAATGAAGTTTTACCGTGCATCAAAGTTTTAGCTTTGATAATGCGCCC
>JAYTRW010000390.1:0-1088 GCA_043745985.1 Methylotenera sp. | reverse complement strand
ATGATCGTGGCAGGCGAGTGCGATCACTTGCCAGAGCAGGCTTTCTACATGGTTGGCACGATTGACGAGGCTTTTGAAAAAGCCAAGAAGGTTTAAGGTTTTCACCTACAGAACTCGCATCTGTCGCGGAATAAACTCAACGTAGATTTAACGGCAAAAAATGACGTAATGGCAAAGACGCCCAGTAAAACTGCTAATCGACAAAATTCTAATAGCACAAACGGCTGGGCAGCTACAAAAGCAATTTTTCTAAAAGCGATTAGTGCCGGTCCAATTGCGACGGTAACAATATGTGTAACGGCCATAACGTTATCAATCGTATGGACTTTGGGTTCCATCAATCTGACAACTGTAATTTTGAAAATATTAGATGGTTATGCTCTCGGCGTTGGAGGTTGGGTGTTATTCGCAGGTGCACTTGTTGCTTTGAATGTAAATCGAAGAAGACATACGCTCGAATTAATCAGGATCACCGCAGAACGTAACGACGCACAGTCAAAAATTATTCCGGTTTCTTCATCTATTGAAAGCCCTAAACTTTCGTTAGGAACAACAAATGTATCTCACTGAAATTGCTGATTTTCTCGAATTGCTATTTTTGATACTCGGTATGATTTGCTTATGGCACTTTGCGATCAGGCCAGTCGTGTTGGACATAATCCGCTCAGCATTGTACAAATCGCGTGATGATTTACGTTCTTGGTATATGTCGCTATCTAGTGCAAGTCAGCAGAAGCAAAATTTTTCTTATCTGTTCATGGAGCGGGCTATCAATTGCGTAGCATCTTCAGTGGAAGAAATTACCGTATGGCGCATTTTGCTCATGAAAGAAAATTATTCTGGAGATAAAAAAGGGTTGCATGTGCTTGAGTCTCAATTGAAAAGATATACCCAAGAACGATCCGTAGAGATCAAGGCAATTGATCAACAACATAGCCTCTTATTTGGATTGCTGTTACTAATTAATTCGCCGGTTGCTTGTATCTATTGGCATTTCGTTATACACAAGTCGGAATCCGATTTCTGGCAGCTCCAGTTGACACTGCTAAGTCGTTGATTCATAAGGGCTCTCGTAATCCGCAACTGTC
>JAYTRW010000389.1:0-3776 GCA_043745985.1 Methylotenera sp. | reverse complement strand
CCTATTGTTATTTAGCGCTGTTTGTTTGTCGTTGATTTCGTTCAATGCAACAGCCGCAATTTCTGACATATCAAGAATTTATCGCGAAGTACCAACTTTATATTTCCATTAACACGCAGGAGTGGTCTCAAGTGGTGACTATTTTTGCGTTTAAAACAGATGATGCTGTACTTGAACGTCAACAGATTGCTGATGCTGTAGGTATGTTGGAGACGATAGTCGGCGCTAAAATAGGTACATCAGGCGACCGTGCAGGGACTTTCAGTAATTCAAAGTTTCCTGATCAGTTAGATTGCAATGATGAGGCGATTAACACCACAACCTATATGCACTTGATGCAACACTACGGCTTGATTAAGTTGCATGAAGCCGAAGATACGCGCACAAGAAGTTTCTTTTTCAACGGCTGGCCGCATACCGCTGCTGTGATGCACGAAAAAGCCACGGGCAAGCGTTTTGCAGTGGATAGCTGGTTTTATGATAATGGCGTACCTGCTACGATAGTGCCATTTGACCTTTGGAAATCAGGCTATATTCCCGCGGACAGTCCCGTTCGTAATCACCAGATTTTTCTGATATTGACGCAGTACGCTAATGCGTCATAACAGTTGCTGACTAAATGACTGATTAAATGTAAAATTCTGTCTTTGATTTTTGCTCAGATTCGATACCACCATGCGCGCCTCACAATTTTTCTTCAATACCCAAAAAGAAGCTCCAAACGATGCTGAGTTGCCAAGCCATATTCTAATGGTACGAGCAGGGCTGATTAAACGTTTGGGATCTGGCTTGTATAGCTGGATGCCACTGGGTCTTCGCGTGCTGCGTAAAGTTGAAGCTATCGTACGCGATGAAATGAACAAAGCTGGTGCCTTGGAGTTATTAATGCCTGCAGTTCAACCTCGTGAATTATGGGATGAAACGGGGCGCTGGGCCGTATTCGGACCACAAATGCTTAAAATTATCGATAGGCATTCACGGGAATTTTGCTTTGGCCCAACGCATGAGGAAGTCATTACAGACATCGCGCGTTCAGAAGTGCGCAGCTATAAGCAATTGCCACTTAATTTCTACCAAATTCAAACCAAATTTCGCGATGAAATTCGCCCACGTTTTGGCGTAATGCGCGCGCGCGAATTTATGATGAAAGATGCTTATTCTTTCCATACTGATTTTGCCTCTTTAGAAACTACCTATGCCAATATGTATCAAGCCTATAGCAATGTGTTTAATCGCCTAGGCCTAAAGTTTCGCGCAGTAAAAGCCGATACAGGTGCTATAGGCGGTGATGGTTCTCATGAGTTTCATGTTCTGGCAGATTCAGGTGAAGATGGCTTGGCGTATTGTGATGAGTCAGATTACGCGGCCAACGTAGAGTTGGCCGAAGCGGTTGCGCCGAATGTACGCTGCGCTGCAACAGAAGCGATGGAAGATGTTGAAACGCCGAAACAAACCTCTTGTGAAGAAGTTGCAGCATTGCTCAATATAGGTTTAGACCGCACGATTAAAGCCATGGCATTAATCGCCACACTTGAGGATGGCAGTACACAATTTAACTTATTGCTTATTCGTGGCGATCACCGCATGAATGAAATTAAAGTGAATAAATTGCCAGGCTTAAGTGATTTCAGATTCGCCACTGAAGAAGAAGTCCGTGAGAATTTAAAATGCCCACCAGGCTTTATTGGTCCAGTGGGTGTTGGTACGCACGTACGTGTAATCGCAGATAGAACAGTGGCTGCAATGAGTGATTTTGTGTGTGGTGCGAATAAGCCAAAGTATCATCTAAGCGGTGTTAATTTTGGACGCGATTTACCAGAGCCAAGTTTAGTTGCGGATATACGAAATGTGGTTGAAGGCGATGCTAGCCCAGATGGTAAAGGTAAATTGTCACTTTGTCGCGGCATTGAAGTTGGACATATATTTCAGTTGCGCACTAAGTATTCTGAAGCGATGAGTGCCACTTATCTTGACGAAAGTGGTCAAACGCAAGTGATGGAAATGGGTTGCTATGGCATTGGCGTTTCACGTATTGTGGGTGCGGCGATAGAGCAGGGCAATGATGCGCGTGGAATCATTTTTCCGAAAAGCATGGCGCCATTTACCGTAACAATTTGCCCGATTGGCTATGATAAGTCAGAGGCGGTTTCAGCAGCGACGAATATGATATACGCTGATTTGAACGCTGCAGGCATTGAAGCCATGCTCGATGATAGAAGTGAACGCCCAGGGGTGATGTTTGCCGAGGCGGATCTAATGGGTATTCCACATCGTTTAGTAATAGGTGAGCGAGGCTTGGCGGATGGCACCGTGGAGTATAAAGGTAGAACTGATGCGGAAGCGCAGATGGTTTCATTGAATAATGTAGTTGAGTTTATGCAAAAAGTGGCACTATAATCAAATATGTTTAAAAGTATTCATATCTGTTTGCTGACATTGATTGGCGCTTTGGCTTCAATCAATAGCTATGCTGGCGCGCAGATTGAAGAGCCGTTGTCTAATAGTGTAAAAGCGATGATGCAACGCAGCATTAGCGATAAAGCCATACCCACGCTTACTTTTGCTAGCCCTGAAGAAGGTGAAGCTTGGCTGAATGAGATGTCTCGACGTTTGCAAAAACGCATTCCTGATACCAATTATCGTGAAGACTTACTTCGTACCGTTCACTATGAGGCAACGCGTGCGGGGCTGGATCCACAAATGGTCTTGGGATTGATTCAAGTGGAAAGCGGTTTTAAAAAATACGCATTATCTTCAGTAGGCGCACGTGGATTTATGCAAGTGATGCCATTTTGGTCGCGCAGCATTGGTGCAACAGACCATAACTTATTCCTTTTACGTACCAACTTACGTTATGGCTGCACAATTCTAAGGCATTATATTGATATAGAGCATGGTGATTTATATCGTGCTTTAGGTCGATATAACGGCAGTTTAGGCAAGCCTCAGTACCCAAATCTGGTGCTTGGTGCTTGGCGAAAAAACTGGGATTATTCCACCAAAAACTGGAATTACGCACCAAAAAACACCTAAATTTTTAGGTGTTTTCTCAATTAGCTTAGTTTTAGTACTAGATTAGTGCTAAAAAGCATCTCAAAAAAGTTTACATTTTTGTAAAAATCATTCAGTATGCCCCTAGCGTTTATATGACTAAGGCAAAATTTGCACTATTCCAATAAGCCCAGCGTATGACGTTGCTGTTCGAAAAACTTGCTACTCAATATAATAATTAGGAGAAAAATATGTCGAAATTAACTGCATTAGCACTAAGTATTGCTGTTTTAGGTGGGGTATGGGCGTTTTTAGCATTGGGTCCGCTAGGTGGATCTGCGCCAATTGCGTTAGTCTGGGTTGGCTTTATCGCATGGGGTTGTTATTTTCATACAGGTGGTGATAGCGCAGCGTTACAAAAAACAATAGCGGGTATGTCTTTTGGTGCTGTAATCGCAGGTGTTGCTTTGTATCTAGTGAGTTCTGGCATGTTGGCTGCGTTGGGCACATTAGCTGCGCCTGTTATTATTGCAGTTACTGTGTTTGTACTAGTGATTGTGGCAAGTATAAACTTACTGTCAGTTGTTCCAGCAAACGTATATGGCTATGCGGCAACTGCTGGCTTGGCTTTAACTGCAGGCACAGCAGCTAACTCAACGGCAATGAATCTCACTAATCCAGTGTTGCTAGTGATTGTTTCTACAATTATTGGTGCAATATTTGGTATGCTTTCAGGTAAATTAGCTGGCATGCTGGGGAAGTAATCATGACTAAATAATCTTACT
>JAYTRW010000388.1:0-3780 GCA_043745985.1 Methylotenera sp. | reverse complement strand
GGTGTATTGCCTGAAACGCGTTCAGTACGGGGCTCGAATCAAATTCGTATCGCGCTACACAGGCAAGGCGGAACAGACTATTTAACACTCATTGTGGTGCAGGATAATTTAGTGAAGGGCGCTGCTGGTCAGGCTATACAGAATATGAACATTATGTTTAATCTAGCTGAAAATACTGGCTTAGAAGTTGTGCCACTTTTACCATAAGCGTTGTCATAGTAGCCAATGAAGCCCGTTAGAAGAAGAATTCGCCGACATTTTGGGTTAACCGCCAAGCAAGTGGCTGTACGCTCACAGCGTCCTTGGTATTTTCAGTGGGTGGTGGCCACGCTGTTTGTCCTTATAGGTTATGTTGCTGCCTATTGGCAGTTTACTGGCGGTGAAAATTTAACTGTAAAGTTAAATCAGGCTATACTTGAAAACCAAGGGTTTCAGACCAAGATTATACAAGTGGAGCAGCAAATTAAGATTGAGCAAGCCTCACAAAAGAATCTCAATGAAGAGCTTAAACTCGTGCATGATGAAAACATCAAACTTAAAGAAGATTTGTTGTTCTATAAAAATATGTTGAGTAAAAAATAAACGCCTGATTAACTTTGCATGAGTTGCAGCAAGCTATTGAATTAAAATAGGAAATAAAATGTTTTTTAAAAAAAGCAATCGAATTCAAAATAGCATAGATACGCTTATAGGTGCTGATACACGCATAGAAGGCGACATTCATTTTTCTGGCGGCTTGCGTGTTGATGGTGCGATTCGCGGTAAGGTCAGTGAACCAATTGCCAGTCCAAGTACACTAATACTCAGTGAGCATGGCAGTATTGAAGGTGCGGTGAGCGCATCTAAAATTGTCATCAATGGCAAGGTGACTGGGCCAGTAAGAGCTGGCCAGTTTATTGAGCTGCAACCCAAAGCGCATATTACTGGCGACGTTTACTATAAATCCTTAGAAATGCACACAGGTGCAGTGATTGAAGGTAAGTTAGTCTATTTAGGTGAGAGTGCGCAAGAGCAAGACGCCAGCGCGAATTAAGATTGATTTTAAATATTGATTGACCCTGCTACCACACAGTAGCACAATGATTTTATTAAGAAATTTAGGAGTACGTAATGAATACAGTAACGGATGTACAAAATTTAGACTTAGGTGAAATGCCAGCACCATTAGTGTTTACTGACAATGCGGCGAGAAAAGTCAAAGAACTGATTGAAGAAGAAGGTTCTCCAGATCTTAAACTGCGCGTATTCGTGAGTGGCGGCGGCTGTTCAGGCTTTCAATATGGCTTTACGTTTGAAGAAGAAGTGAATGATGATGACACACAAGTGCAAAAAGATACTGTGACCTTGTTAATCGATCCTATGAGTTTGCAATATTTGATGGGTGCAGAAATTGATTATCAAGATAGTTTGCAAGGTTCACAATTTGTAATTCGTAACCCGCAAGCTACAACTACGTGTGGTTGTGGTTCTTCTTTTTCAGTTTAAGCGTTAATAGTTTGAAAAAAAGCCAAGCGAATGCTTGGCTTTTTTCAAACATCTTTTATAAAGGCCAATGTATCTTTCTGTATATTAATAACAGTATTTGATTACAACATGCTTTAGCTATTATTGTTTTTTCCTCAATAGCATATAAGCCGCTGGCAATACAAATAAAGATAAAAGTGGCGCAGTCAGCATACCACCCACCATTGGTGCTGCAATTCGGCTCATCGCTTCAGAGCCTGTGCCAGTTCCGATGAGAATTGGTATTAAGCCAGCTAAAATCACCGCTACTGTCATAGCTTTTGGTCGCACCCTTAAAGCGGCACCCTCAATCAATGCTGCGTATAAATCTTCATTATTATTGAGTTTACCCGCAGCTCGATAGCGTTCAATCGCATCGTCTAAATAGACCAGCATAATGATGCCAAACTCGGCGGCTAACCCCGACAAGGCAATCATACCAACACCACTGGCAATAGAGAAATGATGTCCCAAGAAATAGAGAAACCATACAGCACCTACTAATGCAAATGGCAAACTACCCAGTATGAGAACCGCTGGTGTAATACGCTTAAAAGCCAAGAACAGCATGATAAAGATAATACCCAAGGTCATTGGCACTACATAACTTAACCGTTTTGAAGCGCGCTCAAAGTATTCGAACTGCCCCGACCAAGTAAGTGAATAGCCTGCAGGCAACTGCAACTCTTTGTCCAACATCGCTTTTGCATCCTTTACAAATCCACCTAAATCACGGTCTTGAATATCCACATACACCCAGACATTTGGGCGTGCGTTTTCACTTTTGATCATGGGTGGGCCATCGGTCACTTTGACTTCGGCAACTTCACCTAATGGCACGGTAGCGCCTTTTTCAGTGGTGATAGGCAAAGACTTAAGTTTCTCTACAGAATCACGAAGCTCTCTTGGAAATCTCACATTGATGGGAAAGCGTGCCAAGCCATCTATCTTTTCGCCAATGTTGTCACCGCCAATCGCTGTAGAAACTAACATTTGCACATCATCAATATTCAAGCCGTAACGTGCGATTTTGAGCCTATCAATTTTGACATCAATGTATCGCCCACCAGTAACCCGTTCGGCAATGACCGAACTGGCACCAGGTACTTTTTTCATGAGTCGCTCCACTTCTTCACCAAGTTTTTCAAGCGTAGCTAGATCAGCACCACCGACCTTGATGCCAACAGGGCTTTTTATGCCAGTGGATAACATATCAATACGATTACGAATCGGCTGTACCCATACGTTAGCCATACCGGGTATTTTGAGCCTTGTATCCAGTTCTTTGACTAGCTTTTCAGGTGTCATGCCGGCACGCCATTCATCGCGTGGCTTGAACTGAATAGTGGTTTCCAGCATCTCCAGTGGTGCAGGATCAGTCGCCGTTTCAGCACGACCAGTTTTACCAAACACTGACTTCACTTCAGGTACGGTTTTGATGAGCCTGTCACTCAATTGCAATATCTCAGAGGCTTTAGATACAGACAGCCCAGGTAATGCCGTTGGCATATAAAGTAAGTCACCTTCATCCAATGGTGGCATGAACTCCGTGCCCAATTTGCTCAGTGGATATAGCGTAATGAGTACTAAAATTAGCGCGACACCTACTGTGACTTTTGGATAATGTAGAACTTTGCCTAGCAGTGGTTTATAGATGGCAATTAGCCAACGATTGAGTGGATTGTCATGTTCAGGTCTAATGTGGCCGCGAATAAAGATAGTCATCAACACAGGAATTAATGTCACGGATAATCCTGCAGCTGCAGCCATCGCATAAGTCTTGGTAAAAGCCAATGGTGCGAATAACTTCCCTTCTTGTGCTTCTAATGTGAATACCGGAATGAACGATAAGGTGATAATCAGTAATGAAAAGAACAGCGCTGGCCCGACTTCACAGGCCGCATCAATAATTAACTTAATTCGCTGTATGTTATCGGGTTCACCATGCTTATTTTTATGATTTTCAAGCTGTCGATGTGCGTTCTCTATCATCACGATAGCGGCATCCACCATTGCACCGATTGCAATAGCAATACCTCCTAGTGACATGATATTGGCATTGACGCCTTGATAGTACATGACGATAAAGCTTACCAGTACCCCAATCGGCAAAGCCACAATTGCGACTAGTGCAGAGCGAAAGTGCCACAAAAAAACAGCGCACACCAAAGCGACTACGATGAATTCCTCAATCAGTTTGTGCGTTAAATTATCCACAGCACGTTTGATCAACTGTGACCTATCATAGGTGGTGACGATTTCTACCCCTTCAGGCAG
>JAYTRW010000387.1:0-3787 GCA_043745985.1 Methylotenera sp. | reverse complement strand
TGGTATGGTCAAGAATCTCTAACAATGTTTCAAGTCGGGCAACTTGTTGCGCCATGCCTTGCAACATAAAAGTGAGCTGTATACTGGTGCCAACGACTGCACTGTTACGGCGAATTTTCATGACTACTTCACTACACTGATTCAGCATCACCAAAATATGCTTAATGTCAGTCTCGTTACTTTTTGAATTCAACTCATCTGTATCTGCATCAGGCGATGCCAAAAACTCAGCTAGTTCTATTTGCTGCGCAATAAATGGGGAAGTATGTAACTCAAGTTCAGGATGGTTGCGTAACAACTCAGGTTCTAAGCCCAATGCCGCTATTCGGTATGAAAGCACCTGAGTCGCTGCCAAAAAGTTCTGTCGGCATGATTCAACAATAGGCACTGTAATATCACTAGAGGCCTCATGGAAACCTATTGCAACGATAAGTTGCTCCCAAACCTCATCAGGCACAGCCTGCACCCATAACTCGTCGCTAGTTTTAGTGAAAAAACAGGCGAATAAATCAATGAGATATGATTCATCAACCGCTTCAGGTAAGAGCTTATGCCCTATGCGCCGATGCATTTCAGTAAAGAACCCTGAAAAGGCCGAGTGACGAGACACTAAGAATAGTGAGATAGGTTTGTGTTCGCTTAATAGCCTTAGTATCGACTCGCGCAATTGGCACGCTTTTTCAGGATGGCTATTCAGCAAATAACACAGTGCTTGAATCGCTTTGATGGCCGCATCCACCTGATGAGGCTTTGGCGGTCTAATTTCTGCAATTAAATTTGCAATAAATTTAGCGGTTGATTGCGGCGAATGAAGAGATTCGCTCATATGCCGCTCGAACACATGTTCTATCATTTTTCTTTAGGCGTTTTCAAATCTTCAGTTAAATGTGGGCTCAAGGTTTGTAACATTTGTGAGAATACTTTTGGGTTAGCCGCAACGATATTACCCGTTTTAAGCCATGACTCATTACCTTCAAAATCACCCACAATGCCGCCCGCCTCTTGTACGATTAAACCACCTGCGGCGACATCCCAAGTTGATAGGTCAATTTCCCAAAAACCATCGTACCAACCTGCGGCCACATAGGCTAAATCTAGCGCTGCTGAACCTGGGCGACGAATCCCCGTAGTTTTTTTAATCATGTCTTTCAACATATCCATGTAGGTATCTAGATGTGTGAAATCACGGAACGGAAAGCCTGTACCAATAATGGTATCTTGCAGTTTTGTGCGTTGCGATACGCGAATACGCTTGTCATTTAAGAACGCGCCGCGACCTTTGGTTGCAGTAAATAAGTCATTGCGATTTGGGTCATACACCACAGCGTGCGTCAATACGCCACGCTCTTGTAACGCAATTGAGATGCAATATTGCGGCATGCCATGTAAAAAATTGGTGGTGCCGTCTAAAGGATCAATAATCCAAATGAAATCAGACTCAGAGTTCGATTCGCCGCTTTCCTCACCCAAAAACCCGTGCGTAGGATACAAATCTTTCAGCATGTCGATAATGGCATTCTCTGCGGCTTTATCTACTTCAGTGACAAAATCATTGTAAGTTTTGGTTTGAATTTTAAGTGAGCCTACGTCTTCAGAGGCACGTGTAATAATATTGCCAGCGCGGCGTGCAGCTTTCACTGCATTGGATAACATAGGATGCATATTTTCTCGAATCTTTGTTGGTAGTCTGTTGCTTTAACCTGTATTGAATAAAATTAGGCTAAATGTGGCTTTGCCATTACTTAAACTTCAATGACTCAAGCGTTAAAGTCATGTTAAAGAACTGATAAGTCAGCATTTTAATACTTTTTCGCTTATTCACCAATAAACATGTTTACCAATTGCCATTAACAATGCTGACTTAAGCCATTTAAAGTTTTTGCAGAAACAAGTATTTAAGGTTGCTGCAGCTGCATAATCGGCTTGCTTCGCATTTTATCTGCCAACACTTGTGACTCAGACTTTCTTTTTTCAACATATTGCAATATGTTTTGAAGTTTTGCGGCTGAGGGTAATGCAGGGTCATTAGGCAATTGCGACAATTGCTCAAAACTTTGTTCATAAGACTCACTAATCGCCTCATCTATATGATCTGCTAGAGAACCAAATGTGGCTTCGCCTTTATTGCCTTCATGCATAATTTGTAGCCAGGAGCGATTAATAGCCTGATCCTTTAATAAAAACTCATCCACCTTCTTGCGCAACAGCAATTCATCACTCCAACGATATTTAGGCGCTGGAATATTCAGCACCAGAACCACACAAGCCAGCACAATAGTACCGCCAGCTAATAGCCTAGCATTGCGCGATACAGGCTTAACTTTGATGGATTGTGAGAGCAAGATACTGCTGAAAATACCTGTCAAGAATCCGCCTATGTGGGCAGAGTTATCAATACCTGGCACAATAAACCCAAATACGATGGTCGCCACTGAGAAAACCGACGCACCCCAAAATAGCCAACGAAACTCATGCCGCGCCAGCGACTGTCGTTCACGCCAAAGAAATGTCAGTAGCGCACCGTAAACGCCAAAAATAGCACCAGACGCACCGCCAGACACCGCAGAGTTGCCTTGAATAACCAGTGATACCAAGTTGCCAGTTAACCCACTCAGCACGTAGATGCCAGCAAACCGAAGATGACCATACATGCGCTCAACCAACTGCCCAGCATCCCACAGCGACCATACATTCACTATTAGATGAATGACGCCAAAATGCAAAAACATCGCCGTGCCTAAACGCCACCATTCACCATCTTGTGTTGCTGGACCAAAATTAGCTCCCCAAGCGAGCTGAACCTCATTGGGTGAATGCCAAAAGCCTGCGCCCTTTGCCAGCATCGCCACAAAAACCAAAATATTTGCCGCAATAATCAGCTTGGTAATCGTGACTTGGGGCACACGCGATTTTAGTACTAAATGTAGTGGTTGCATATTAAGTCGTTGCAAAGGAATCCTATGTATCTAATCCAAATAGCTCAAAAACCTTACTGAACATTCTGCAGCATTCTGCAAGTGGTGCAGTACGGATTAGCTAACGGCTCGCCAATAAATAAACCTTGCGCGGGCCATGCAACGCTTTTCCAATAAGCCTCTACGGCACTTTCACCTGAAAGATAATGCGCAAGCAGCACGGTTGGATTAGGGAATTTTTGCCAGTAATTACAAGGCTCTGACACGGTGCCATAACTAGCGGTAGCACCCGCTTGCAGCCATTTCAAGCTGCTCATTTGACCGCTTCCGAGTAAGTCACCGCCAAATGAGGTCAAATGGTCAGCAAGCGCACCTGGCATAAAACCTAGCGTTTCCAGCTTTGGCACATGCGCCAGACCAGTTTCATACACCATAATGTCTTTCATATTTTCAATAGCGTTTAATTGCAACGTTTGTATCTGCAACTTTCTTTCTGGAATCTGCATGGATTTTGGAAAAAACTCAGCTCTAGAACTGCGCAGCTTGTCTGAGGTATTTAAATAATAAGCGCTCGCTTCATTCATCATAAAGCCACTTAATACACCGCGATCAATCAATGCTTTTGACTCATCTACCGACTCAGTCGGCATTAACATCGACAGCCTTAAACCCGCATCAACAGGCTGAGTCGTGACGCTATCAAAATAAGGGCTCATTTTTCCGGGGTCACAAGTTTTTTTGCACTGCTGCGCATCAAAGCCTAAAGTCAGTGCGGAGGTAATTGCGTTGCACTCCACCGCATAGGGCGCTGTCCAAACTAGCAAGATAACCTGCATCTCTGGTTTCAGTTTTTCATCAATAGAGTGCTTGAG
>JAYTRW010000386.1:0-11628 GCA_043745985.1 Methylotenera sp. | reverse complement strand
TGGTGAGCGCAACAACAGGAAGCTCATTAAACCAACGATACCAAATGTGGCTGCGCGTATTTCTATCATGTTTAAAGTCGTTAACAAGCTTGCCACAATAAAAATGGTACGCAACAAGTATGGCAACCAGCGTTAATTTTGGGTGCATCCATTTTCCAGTCACGCCATAGCCTATCCATAACCAAAGACCAAAACTCAGCGCTAATACAGCGAGAGGAAACATGAATCGGTACAATTTACGTTCCATGAGTTTAAGTCGCTCGGATGTTGCAACATCGCTTACCATAGCGTGATTCACTAAAAGCCTAGGCAAATAAAATAGACCAGCAAACCAGCTAGTGACAAAAATAATGTGAAATGCCTTAACCCATAACATTAATAAAATCCTTTAATTATCATCAATTTTCTGCAGTGAGCTTTGCACTTAGTAGTTGATTTAACTTAACAAAATCTAACGCACCAATTGTACGTTGTAACAGCTTACCTTGCTTATCAAAAATAAAGGTTGTCGGCGTTAAATCAACGTTACCAAATTTTTTTGTTACTTCTGAAAGTCCGTCATGCATTACAGGAAAGGGTAGTTTCTTCTGCGTAACATAATTCAGCACTTGTGCAGGAGGGTCGTAAGGCATAGCAACGGCAATAATTTCAAAGCCTTTTTGTTGGTATTGCTGATACATACTCACTAATGCTGGCATTTCTGTTACGCAGGCTAGGCAGTCAGTTGCCCAGAAGTTGACTAATACTACTTTGCCTTTTAAGTCCATCATGCTGATTTTTTTACCTTCAATGGTAGTGAAAGTAACGTCAGGTGCGGTATTTCTATTGTGGATAAGTACTGCTATAAAACCAAGTATTACCAATATAATGGCAGCAATTAATGATTTTTTAAATAATTTGTTCATACAATATAGTCTATCTTATTTATAGTGGTAATTAGCCCATATTGATGCGCAACTTAATGATTTATAGTGGGTCATAGAAAACTTCAATAACCATAAAACAGTCGCGCTTATTTGCAGCGATTCAACATGTTATAATCACGTATCTTAATAGCAAAGCTATTTGTCTAGACATTTATTAAAAAAGACGTTGATCAAAAAAACAATGAACGCACCTCTACATAGCAACATTCATCATGCAGAAGCACAACCTGCAGCGCGCTTGCGCGAAATTCCCTACAACTACACCTCATTCTCAGACCGCGAAATCGTTATTCGGTTCTTGGGCGAGGGTATATGGGAAACTTTAAACGAATTACGCGGTGAGCGTAAAACAGGCCGCTCTGCGCGCATGTTATTTGAAGTGCTGGGTGATTTGTGGGTAGTGACTCGCAACCCGTACTTGCAGGATGATTTGTTAGAAAATCCTAAACGTCGCAAGGCTTTAATAGATGCATTGCATCATCGCATTGCTGCGATTGATGAGCGCAATACTGGCAGCACCGCCAGCGATAAAGTGCAAAAAATGGTCACTGCTGCAAAAAAAGCCGTAGATAAATTTGCCAATGATTTCCGCCAAACTTATGATTTACGTAAAAAAGCACTCGCTAAATTTACTAAAATTACCCGTAAAGATAACGTTCAGTTTGATGGTTTAGCCAGAGTTTCTCACGTGACAGACGCCACTGACTGGCGCGTTGAGTACCCGTTTGTGGTGCTTAACCCAGATACAGAGAAAGAAATTGCTTTCTTAGTGCGTGCTTGTATTGAGCTAGGACTTACCGTGATTCCACGCGGCGGCGGTACTGGTTACACAGGCGGTGCGATTCCATTAACGCCTATGTCTGCCGTGATTAATACTGAAAAGTTAGATCAACATACTGGCGTGCAAATGCGCACCTTACCTGGTGTGGCAAGACAAGTGGCGACCATTGAATGTGGCGCAGGTGTTGTGACACGCCGCGCGATGGAGGCTGCGACTGATGCAGATTTAGAGTTTGCTTGCGACCCTACTTCAGCAGACGCTTCATGCATAGGCGGTAACGTTGCGATGAACGCGGGTGGTAAAAAAGCGGTGCTTTGGGGTACGGCTTTAGATAATCTCGCTTCATGGCGCATGGTGACGCCTGATGCCGAATGGCTAGAGGTGGAGCGCTTAGACCATAATCTAGGTAAAATTCATGATATTGCCATCGCGCGCTTTAAAGTGAGCCGTTATGCAGAAGACATGAAAACTTTACTGGCGAAGCCTGAAATATTAGAAATCGCAGGGCCTAGCTTCCGTAAAGTTGGTTTGGGTAAAGACGTTACAGATAAATTTCTGAGTGGTCTACCTGGCATACAAAAAGAAGGTTGCGATGGCTTAATTACTTCTGCGACATTTATTCTGCATCGTATGCCTAAGCATGTTCGTACAGTGGCTTTAGAATTTTTTGGTAATGTATCGCACGCGGTGCCTGCCATTGTTGAAATTAAAGATTATTTAGATGCGACTGCAAGAAAAGACCCGCTAGTGTTAATGGCTGGTCTTGAGCACATGGATGAGCGCTATATCAAAGCGGTTGGTTATGCGACTAAAGCCGCGCGCCAACAACGCCCGAAAATGGTGTTGATTGCTGATATTGCTTCTGATGATGAAAACGCAGTGGGCGAAGCGGCTTCGCATATCGTTCGCTTGTGTAATGCACGCGACGGCGAAGGTTTTATTGCCGTTTCAGCAGAAGCGCGTAAAAAATTCTGGCTTGATCGCGCCCGCACTGCTGCCATTGCTAAGCATACCAACGCCTTCAAAATCAACGAAGATGTGGTGATTCCGTTGCCACGCTTGGGTGATTACTCAGATGGTATCGAGCGCATTAATATTGAGCTTTCTATTAAAAACAAGCTGCAGTTGCTAGAGGCTTTAGAAGCATTTATGCAAGGTGATTTGCCGTTACAAGCTGATGAAGATGGGAACGCTGATGCGCAAATGGTGCTATCAAAACAATTGATTGCTTTACAGTTGCTACGCGATTTACGCGCTAAATGGCGCATGATTTTGAACACGCTAGATGAGCCAGTGAATGCACTCGGTCAGCTTGGCGACACACTTGGTCAATATGAAAATGTGTTCCGTGCCGTGCAATCTTATGATTTGCGCATTTCATGGAAGCGTGAACTTAAACGCCCAATGGCAGATATTTTTGCAGGTCGAGAGTATCAGAAAATATTAAATCGATGCGATGAGATTCACAAAACTGTGCTTAAAGGTCGCGTATTCATAGCTTTGCATATGCATGCTGGTGACGGTAATGTTCACACCAACATTCCAGTAAACTCAGATGATTACGAAATGATGCGCACCGCGCACGAAGCGGTAGCGCGTGTAATGGCGCTAGCTAAGGGCCTGGATGGTGTAATTTCAGGTGAGCATGGTATCGGCATCACTAAAATGGAGTTTTTAGAAACTTCAACGATTGAAGCCTTTACCAAATATAAAAATAAAGTGGATCCGAATGGTCATTTTAACAAAGGCAAGCTCATGGCAGGTTCAGGGCTTGAGAATGCTTATACGCCTAGCTTTGGTTTGCTTGAGCAAGAGTCTATCATTATGGAGCAATCTGCCATTGGCGAGATTGCAGATTCGATCAGTGATTGTTTGCGTTGCGGTAAATGTAAGCCAGTGTGTACCACGCACGTGCCCCGTGCTAACTTGCTGTATAGCCCACGAAACAAGATTTTAGGCACGTCTTTATTGATTGAAGCCTTCTTGTATGAAGAGCAAACGCGACGCGGCATTTCACTGAAACACTTTGATGAGTTTAACGATGTGGCCGACCACTGTACGGTTTGCCATAAGTGTTTAAACCCATGTCCAGTAGATATTGACTTTGGCGATGTTTCAGTGGCTATGCGTAACTTCTTACGTGAGCAAGGTAAAAAACAATTTAACCCTGGCACAGCCTTGGGTATGGCATTTTTGAATGCTAAAGACCCTGCAACGATTAAATTGATGCGCACCTTTATGGTCACCATTGGCTATCGAGCGCAAAGTTTTGCGCATAATTTGGCGAAGAAATTTCATCTATTAAAAGATAAAATTAGACCGCCAGCCACTGTCGGCAAACCAGAAATCAAGGCACAGGTGATTCATTTTATCAATCGCCCGATGCCGAAAAAGATGCCGACTAAAACGTCACGCGCGCTTTTAGGTATTGAAGATGACACGATGATTCCAGTCATTCGCAACCCTAAACTTGTGACTGAAGATTCAGATGCGGTGTTTTACTTTCCAGGTTGTGGCTCAGAGCGTTTGTTTTCAAATGTAGGTTTGGCGACGCAAGCGATGTTGTATGAAGTAGGCGCAATTACCGTACTTCCTCCAGGTTATTTGTGTTGCGGTTACCCGCAAACGTCAAGCGGTAATCACGATAAAGGTCAGCAAATCACTACGGATAATCGCGTGCTGTTCCACCGTGTGGCCAATACGCTAAATTACTTAGATATTAAAACTGTTATCGTATCTTGCGGTACGTGTATGGATCAACTGCAAAAATACGAGTTTGAGAAAATATTCCCAGGATGCAGGCTATTAGATATTCACGAATATCTGATGGAAAAAGATATGAAGTTGGCAGGTATTACGGGTACAAAATATATGTACCATGATCCATGCCATACGCCGATGAAGACGTATAAGCCGCTCGAAGTGACGAATAAACTCATGGGTACGGATGTTCAGTTGAATGATCGCTGCTGTGGTGAAAGCGGTACCTTTGCTGTTGCCCGCCCAGACATTGCAACGCAGGTGAAGATGCGTAAGCAGGAAGAGCTGGAAAAAGGTATGGGTAAAATGGGCTTAACAGTAGGTAATCCTGAGGAAAAAGTGAAGATTCTGACTTCATGCCCAAGCTGCTTGCAAGGTTTGTCTCGTTATGGCGAAGATACCGGCATTGAAGCGGATTACATTGTGGTTGAGATGGCGAAGCATATTCTGGGTGAGAATTGGATGCAGGAATATGTAGCACGAGTGAACAATGGCGGAATTGAAAAGGTGTTGCTGTAGCGGATGTCTATTTCACATGGGTTAATGTGAAAGTGATGAAAAACGTGGATAAATCTACCAAAATACCTTCTCTAAGGTAATGAGTATTTGGATTTGGGTGGTTTAACGAATACTTAACAAAGTAATTATTTAACGGTTCCTCAATTAATCACATTAATTCATGATTCAAAAGATTCGATTATGCCTGTTTAACTTGGCATTTAGATGCGCTCACAGCTCGTTGCATTTACCTCCTAAGGTATTTCCTACAAGAGATTTGCCAGTATGCTACTCAAAAGAATCGTACGCGCTTGAGCAAGTCCGAGCATTAAATCGTTACCACATTGTTGTTGGAAAAAGTGAGTATGTATTTTGGTTTAAAGAAGGTGACCAAAATACCTATTGGGTATCAACTGTTTCAAATAGTATCGATGAGTTTATTCGACAATTCTATAGAGAAAAAATCTTTGGTCAGTTTGCCCCATATTCTCTTATAGTTACCCAAATGCTATATGGTCAATATATTGAGTTTGAAAAAAATGGAAAAGTGGGTGATTTTGAAAGAAAAAATTTAGAAGTTCAAACTAAACTTAGTTCTTTTCTTAATAGTTATTTTAATACTAGCAAGTATAGGTTTTTGAAGTTTCTAATTAAGCTAATCAATTGAAACTGTAATTCGCAAACTAAATACGAAATTATTTTTTTATGCGCCATCTCAATAAGTGTTGAAATAGGTCGCTTTTGGTTTTTCTCTCAGTCGTATGTTCATGTGCCACGAAATTAATTACGATTCTTTACGTTTAGTTAACATCTTTTCTGAATTAATGTTGTTAAACTAATCTTCTTAATGTGCGTTAACCAACATAAATATTTTTTTATCTAGTTCATAATTAAAATTATTCTTGAGTTTTCTATTTCATTTCTCGACGGGTTTATTTGCGTGAATGGATAGTTAACTTGGTTGGTTAATCAATAGTCGTTTCATTAGTAAAGGAAGTTGATATGCGTAATAAAATCATTGTAAGTTCTATTTTGGTTGCGTTTACATTGGGTGGTTGTGCCAATATGACGGAAACCCAAAAAGGTACAGCTAAAGGCGCGGGGATTGGCGCTGGTGTAGGTGCCGTGGTCGGTGCAATTGCAGGTAATACAAGAGGTGCTGTAATTGGTGCTGCCGTTGGTGCTGCTGCTGGTGGTGTGGCTGGTAACGTTTGGACTAAGCGTCAAGAAGAGCAGAAAAGACAAATGGAAGAGGCTACGGCAGGTACAGGCGTTGCGGTTACGCAGACCGCTGATAATCGCTTGAAGTTGGATATTCCTAGTGATATTTCGTTTGCAGTGGGTCGTGCTGATGTGCAGCCTAACTTTAGAGCGATATTAGATACTTTTGCGAATGGTTTGGTGACTAATCCAAATAGTAACGTGACAATTATTGGTCACACAGACAGTACTGGTAGCGACGCAGTGAATAATCCATTATCATTGAATCGCGCGGCTAGCGTACGTGATTATTTAACGAGCCGAAAGATAGCTAGTAGCCGTATTACAGTTGACGGTCGCGGTTCGCGTGAGCCATTAGTGGCGAATGATACTGCTGCAAATAAAGCTAAAAATCGTCGTGTAGAGATTTTTGTAGCCGAGCCTGCACCAGCAACTAAATAAGTAATAAACTTTTCTACACGTAGACCTGATAGATATATATGTAAAGGATTTAGAGATGAATAAACTACTAAAAGTGTTGTTATTGAGTTTGGTTGTGACTGTAGGTTTTGCCGCATGTAGCAAAAAAGCTGAAGATGCAGCAGCAGAATCTGCTGAAAAAGCAAAAGAAGCTGTCACGGAAATGAAAGAAACGACCATAGATGCTGCCAAAGATGCGGCAGCTAAAACTGAGGATGCAGCTAAAGAAGCTGCTGCAGCTACTCAAGCAGCTGCTGGTGAAGCTAAAGAGGCAGCAGTTGATGCGATTCAAGCTGCCAAAGATGCTACTGCAAAAGACTCAGCAGCTAAGTAGTTCTCGCATTCCTGTTCTTGGTATATTCATTAAAAAAGGAGCCTAGGCTCCTTTTTTAATGTCTGCATAAAGCTTGCTAGAAAGGCAAGAATACTGCGGTTGCAAGGCTTTGCACCACGCGTGAAATAAGTCGCTGTGACTTCTCCGCTAAGGTGATAGCAAATAAATCTGTACGACCTATCATTTTTCCAAACTCACGTTCGAATGATAAATTTTTATCTTTATCGTTAATTTCATTGCTGAGTAAATATAGCGCGCCGCTTTCATCTCTAGCATTTGAGAGCTTCCAAGCAGCAATCTCAATGTTTCTAGACACGTTATACATATGTTGTGGATCTATGCTGTCATTTAAGTAGAAGTCGGTTTTGTTACCATGTGCTTTAAGGAGCATAGTTTGCAGCCCAACAATAAAGGCTAGTACTCGGTCACCCGTGAACTCTGGTTTAAACGCCAAGAATATAGCGTCGGTACCTTGTTGATTATTGATAGATTCAAATTGGTAATGATGTTGAGTTCCACCATTGAAGACCCAATTCACCATTTTTTCTGCGACATCTGGTGTGCTTTTTTGCAATTCGTGTGGGTTGCGCTTATATAGCTTTAGCATCAGTATGCGCAAGCTATCAGTATTTTCACGTATTTCAACATCGGCCATACGATCAGAGTCGCCCTTGCCAAGCTGGTTAATGGTGCTGCGGTCATCTTGCTCTGGAATAGGCTTAACAACTTGAGTGGCTGTGTTGTTCGAAATGTTTGCGCAGGCTGGCAGCATTACAATTAGCAGAGCAATAATGGCGGGGCGCATTTTTTAAGCAATTATTTTTTATGCGCAATACGTGCTTTAGGGAATACTGCACTGAATGTGCTGCCTACACCTAACTCACTAGAGATTTCCAGTTTCGCTTGATGACGAATTAATATATGTTTAACGATTGATAACCCAAGCCCTGTGCCGCCAGTTTCTCGGCTACGGCTACGGTCTACTCGGTAAAATCGCTCGGTTAGTCTGTCAATATGTTGTTGTTCAATACCAATCCCGGTGTCACGCACTGAAAATACAGGTTCGCCATTCTGCAATGCCCAGCGGATAAAGATTTCACCCGTTTTGCCTGATTTCTTATCACCTGCAGGGGTGTAGCGTATGGCATTGCTGACTAAGTTGCTAAATGCGCTACGTAGCTCATCCATCGCGCCATTCAGGTTGAGTGTAGGGTCAGCTTCAAGATGAATGATATGTTTAGCTTTATTCAAGCCCTGACTTAACCCAACACCATCATTTTGTACGGATTCTAATAAATTCGACATGTCGATTTCACTGTCTTCAGGCTCTTCGGTGTTGCTTTCTATGGTGGATAGTGTAAGTAGATCCTCAATAATGCGGCGCATGCGTATGGTTTGATCTTCCATCATGGCAAAATAATTTTTTAAATTATCTGGCACTGCACCCTCCATGTCGCTCAACGTTTCTAAGAAACCACCGACTACGGTGAGTGGCGTACGCAACTCATGTGAAACATTCGCAATAAAATCTCTACGCATGACGTCTACTTTTTCGTATTGTGTCATGTCGCGGCTAATTAATAACTTCTGTTTGTTAGCGAATGGTATTAACTGAATTTCGAGGATGACTTC
The DNA here is from genome assembly GCA_043745985.1 of Methylotenera sp. Classification (GTDB taxonomy): domain Bacteria; phylum Pseudomonadota; class Gammaproteobacteria; order Burkholderiales; family Methylophilaceae; genus Methylotenera. Next base: position 3,017 of record JAYTRW010000386.1, on the reverse strand, counting down.
AGAGTTGCGCCAAGACTTGAGCTTAAAAGGCTCGTCATATTTTTCATTATATAAGTAAGCAATAAAGTGACTATTGCGAATTAAATTAACCACAGGAAGCATCCTATCTGTGGCTAGATTCAATCCAAGCTGATGTTCAGCATTGGGCGTGCACCATTCAATTTCATTGCTAGCGCTTAGTATCACCAAGCCATCGGGCATCGCGCTCGTGGCAAGGTTAAAGCGTTCAAGTGCAACGTTTAGTTGATTTTGATTTTGGTTATTATTGCGCTCATATTTCAGCAGTGCGATGAAAATATCTTCCCACACGCCTGAGCCTTCGGGGATTTCTTTAAGCGCTGGATTTTTAAACCAATTTTGCAGTGCATGTAGCCAATAGACGTGGCTAATCAAATACATCAAAAGACCAGCAGCAAATACAATAAGAGCTGTATTGATACTAGTGATTAGCCAGAAAAATAGACTGATGACGCTGAGCGCGCAAACGAATAAACCAGCTTTCCAACGAATATCTAGCACAGATTAACTTTTTCAATAAATTAACGTCTACAATTATAGCGAGCTTTTTAGCAGAATATTGAGCTATAACGTATATATTTAGTGACTGTTTTAATCGTATGTTTAGTCGTTTTTTTCTGACAATCGATAGCCTGCACCGCGCACGGTTTGAATTAAATCTTCATGGCCAGAAAGTGAAAGTGCATTACGCAAGCGGCGAATATGTACATCGACTGTGCGATCTTCAACAAAAACGCGGTCGCCCCAAACTTTATCTAAAAGCTGGCTGCGTGTGTGCACGCGTTCAGCATTCGTCATAAAGAAGTGTAATAGTCTGAACTCAGTTGGGCCTAAGTCTATTGTTTTACTATTACCAGTGACGCGGTGAGTGGTAGGGTCTAGGCGTAGGCCAGCCATTTCAATCGGGTCATCTGTCATTTGTGGCGCGCGGCGACGTAACACCGCTTTAATACGCGCATTTAATTCGCGTGGACTAAATGGTTTCGTCACGTAATCATCTGCGCCAACTTCTAAACCTCGTACTTTGTCGTATTCATCGCCACGAGCAGTCAGCATAATAATTGGGATAGTCTTTGTTAGACTGTCTGATTTCAATAGGCGAGCAAACTCTAAGCCATTCATACCTGGCAGCATCCAATCCAACAGAATCAAATCTGGAATAGTTTCACGCATTAGGTTTTGTGCAATCTCTACACTTAATGCACGCATGGCATTGTGTCCCGCTTGGGTAATGTTTAGCGCGAGCAGTTCTTGAATCGCTGGTTCATCTTCCACAACTAATATATTGGCAGGCATAGCTTCCTCTTGAATGTACTTTTTATTACTTTATTTTTGCCAGTTTATGATTTAAATGTGACAAATTAATGACAAATAGTAAATTTTAAAATTCCACAATAGTGCGTCTATCAAATTGCCACTTTTTAAATTGCCATTTTCTTTAATTTGTTACACTATGTAACATAACGTAATTACGCAATAATAATACTTAAATATAAGAGGGTGGCATGGCGAATTTTTTATCTAAAGAGCATATTACCGCAAATGCAAATTTTAATCGCTGGCTGGTGCCGCCCGCCGCATTGGCCGTGCATTTATCTATCGGTATGGCCTATGGGTTTAGTGTATTTTGGAAGCCATTAGGCAATGCACTTATGGGGGTGGATGGCAAGCCCTTGGCTGCTTGTGCGGCTGGGGCGACTAACTTATCTGAAAAGCTCTCAGGCACTGCAAGGGCCTTATTTGCGACAGATTGTAATTGGACACAGTTTGATTTAGGTTGGATGTTTACTTTGTTTTTTGTATTGCTAGGTTGCTCGGCTGCGCTTTGGGGCGGTTGGTTAGAGCGTGAAGGTCCACGTAAAGCAGGTTTGGTTTCCATGGTCTTGTGGTGTGGCGGTTTGCTTATTTCGGCGTACGGCGTTTACACGCATCAATTGTGGTTAATGTGGTTAGGTAGTGGGGTCATTGGCGGTATAGGCCTTGGATTAGGTTATATCTCACCAGTTTCTACATTAATTAAATGGTTTCCTGATCGTCGTGGCATGGCCACTGGCATGGCGATTATGGGTTTTGGTGGTGGCGCGATGATAGGCTCACCGCTTGCCACTAAATTGATGGGGCATTTCGTAACACCAAGCAACCCAGGCGTTTGGCAGACATTCGTTGCGTTAGCAGCTATTTACTTTGTATTTATGTTATGGGGTTCGCTGAGCTACCGCGTGCCGCCAACTGGCTGGAAGCCTGTCAGTTGGGCGCCGCCAGCAGCACAAAATAACGCGATGATTTCCAGTAAACATGTACACCTTAACAATGCCCACAAAACACCACAGTTTTGGTTGTTGTGGTTGGTGTTGTGCATGAATGTGTCTGCAGGTATCGGTATTATTGGCGCAGCAGCACCAATGCTACAAGAAACCTTTGGTGGTGCACTAATAGGTCAGCCTGATATTGGTTTCGCTGATATTAAAAAAGATGAAGCACTCACAGCTGCTGCGGCGGCAGTAGGGGCGGGTTTCGTTGGCTTGATTTCATTATTTAATATTTTTGGTCGTTTTGCTTGGGCGACCTCTTCAGATAAATTAGGCCGCAAACGCACTTATTATATTTTCTTTGTGTTGGGCAGCCTGATGTATTGCACTGCAACTTACGTGGCAGGCTTTAAATCACTTGCCTTGTTTGTGGGTGCTTTATGTGTGATTGCTTCTATGTATGGCGGTGGCTTTGCTACCATCCCCGCATATTTGGCAGATATGTTCGGCACTCAGTTTGTGGGCGCGATTCATGGGCGCTTACTGACAGCATGGTCTACAGCAGGTATTTTAGGGCCAGTCGTAGTGAATTATATGCATGACACACGCTTAGAAGCTAAAGTGCCGTTTGACCAAGTGTATGCGCCGATATTTCTGGTGCTGGCAGGTTTGTTGGTGGTGGGCTTTATTGCGAACTTTCTAGTGAAACCTGTGGCTGAAAAATACTACATGACTGATGCGGAACTTGAA
>JAYTRW010000385.1:0-1097 GCA_043745985.1 Methylotenera sp. | reverse complement strand
ATTTAGCGTCATCAATTTCTAAGGATTTTGACATGTTTTAATTCACGCATTTTACCTAGTCAATAATATTACTTGGTCAATATTTTAGGTGAGTTAGCTTCTAATATTTGTTTGAATGCTATTAATTTGGCTTCGGCAAGCTGATTAATCTCTTGCAGAGTATGGCCTGTGATGTGCGATAACCCTTCAGCCACATTGTTCATCGTGGCGATATGAAATTGACCACTGGCAACGGCATCAATCACCTCGTCACTTAGCATGAGGTGTCGCATATTGCGTTGAGGTATTAATACCCCTTGCGTGCCATCTAAACCTATGTCTTTACAGACTCTGAAGTAGCCTTCTATTTTTTCGTTTAAGCCACCTACGGGTAATACTTCGCCGTGTTGATTCATTGCACCAGTGACGGCAATGCCTTGCTTGATAGGCACTTGTGTGAGTGATGACAGTAGCGTAAATAACTCCGCACATGATGCAGAGTCGCCATCTACACCGTTGTATTCTTGTTCGAACACCAAAGAAGCGGTAAGGTTTAATGGGTTAAATTGTGCAAAATTAGTATGTAGCCAGCTTTGCAATATCATCACGCCTTTATCATGCGTTGGGCCGCTCATAGACACTTCGCGGTCTATGGTCAGCACATCTAATCGACCCGCATAACAGTTTGCTGAAATTCGTACGGGTGATCCAAAACTCGCATCCGCAAGGTCTATATGAGTCAGACCGTTTATCTGCCCTACCGTCTCGCCATACACGTTAATCATCAGTTCATTATCGACGATTGAATCACGCGCATGCGCTTCAATGTAACTATGGCGGGCATATTTGCGGTTAATCGCAGCTTTTACATCTTCTTTCTCGACTAATTTTGCGCCACGTAACTCCGCTGCGGCTGCGCTTTCAAGCATGAGTTTTTCTAACACAGCAAACTTAGTACTGACTCGTGTTTGGTCTTCTTCTAACCTGTGCATGGCTTGCAACAAGGCAATAACAGCATCTACTGTAAAATGGCTACAATTAAATTGTTGGCATTTCTGTGCTATAAATGCGGCATAGGCTGAGTAGTTTTCAGCATTCGCTTTTACTTTTTCAGCGAA
>JAYTRW010000384.1:0-1098 GCA_043745985.1 Methylotenera sp. | reverse complement strand
TGACAGCTAAGTATTGGTTAGAAAGCATTGCAAAAATACCCACTAATGTGGAAATTGCCAGTGAATATCGCTACCGAGTGTCTGTGCCCAACGCTAAGCAATTGATCGTCACTATTTCCCAATCTGGTGAAACATTAGACACCATGGAGGCACTGAAACATGCCAAATCGTTAGGTCAGAATTTGACTTTAGCGATTTGTAACGTGCAAGAGAGCGCCATTCCACGCGCATCACAATTGGTTTTCTACACACGCGCAGGCGCTGAAATTGGTGTAGCTTCAACTAAAGCCTTCACCACCCAGTTAGTCGCCCTTTTCACTTTGGCGGCTACATTAGCTAAGCAACGCGGCCGACTAAGCGCGGATGAAGAGCAAGCGCACTTAAGCGCATTAAGACAATTAGCAGGCAGCGTACAGCATGCCTTGAATTTAGAGCCGCAAATTCGTGAATGGGCAAAAAGTTTCGCTAACAAACAGCACGCGCTCTTTTTAGGGCGCGGCATACACTATCCAATAGCGCTAGAAGGCGCGCTCAAGCTTAAAGAGATCTCTTATATCCACGCTGAGGCATATCCTGCGGGCGAGCTTAAACACGGCCCACTAGCGCTGGTCGATAGCGATATGCCAGTAGTGGTGATTGCGCCAAATGACGCGCTGCTAGAGAAAGTGAAATCTAATATGCAAGAAGTCAGAGCGCGCGGCGGCGAACTATTTGTATTCGCAGACTCTGACAGTCACTTTACCGAATCTGAAGGTGTACACGTGATTCGCACTCCGCGTCACGTTGGCGTACTTTCCCCTATTTTGCATACTATACCTGTACAGCTGTTAGCGTATCATGCGGCCTTGTTAAAGGGTACTGATGTAGATAAACCTAGGAATTTGGCAAAATCGGTGACAGTTGAATAGTAGATCAGCCAAGCAATATACATCTCTTAGAATAACAATTAATTATGAGAATATATAGCCTTAGTAAGCCTATAAATATTAAACGATAACTTGGTGAATTCAAGTTGCAAGTGCACCAGTTAAGATAAATAAAGGGGCGTGAGATAGAAATCTGATAACGTGGGTAGTGCAACCCAACCACATTAAAGGA
>JAYTRW010000383.1:0-1100 GCA_043745985.1 Methylotenera sp. | reverse complement strand
CTCACTCTTAACACTACCAACTCAGAGTAGCGCGCCAGTTGCCCTAAGCTGTACATGCAACCCACCAATACTGCTACTGGCATCACATCGTAAACGTGGCCAGGTGCGCTGAGTAATACGAATAATAAGATTTTACCAAGGCCATAGCTGCCTTTGCCTAAAGCGTCTAATTCTTGAATCAAATCGAAGAAAGAGAACATCGCGATCAGTGCCAGCATGACCATAAGTACATTGCTAACAATCTCTTTGAGTAGATATTTATTTAGAATTTTCATATGAAATTTAGATCGCTATTTGAGGATCTATCTTTTAGCCTTCATAGGCAGCTTTAACCATGAAGGTCGAGGTATGGTAGGCAAAATTGGCAGCTGTAAGGCGCGTCTATAAAACATATAAAAAACTAATATGCCAAAGACTAAGTGAATAGGCCACAGTCCTATGATTCCGCTCACTTTGCCTTGCGCAATCCAAGCCTGAATGATGTTGAGTAGATTGTTGTAGATAATATAAATCACGATAGCAAGTGCAAAGTTTGCTGAGCGTCCTGCACGAGGATCTAATGCGCTTAAAGGAATGGCGAGCAGTGCGAGTATCAGCGCAGAAACAGGCATCGCAAGGCGCCATTGCAACTCAGCAATGTTGTTATTACTTTTATTCATTATTAAATCGCGACTGGAAATTGATTGTGTAGAAGGTGGCTCGCGTTTTGCTTCGCCAGCTTCAACACGAATGGCGTACTTTTCAAATTCTGTTGTTGAATATTCGGCAGTGCCGCGAGCGCCCTCGTAGCGATGTCCGTGTTCCATCAACAAAAAGTTATCGCCATTTTTCTCAACGAATCGGCTCCCTTGTGCTGCGACAATGATGCCTAATTTTTGATGTTGTATGGATTGCACAAAAATGTTTTTAACAATATTACCTAGTTCATCAAAGCTCTCTACAAAAAATACGCGATTAGCATGCGCAGACTCTTTAAACACGCCAGGACTGATAGCAGCTAAGTCATCGCGGCTTTCAAGCTGCAAACGGAAATCTTCTACTTTGTTGGTTGCCCAAGGGGTTACAAATAAGCTTAAAAAGGCAATAATGATGACGATAGG
>JAYTRW010000382.1:0-1102 GCA_043745985.1 Methylotenera sp. | reverse complement strand
CGGTAAAGTCTTTGTTGAGTACTTATCACCACTTAAGCGAAGTCGCATTAAAAATAAAATGCTGAAACTCACGCGCCACAAGTAGTGGTTCAGTAAGTGATCAAGTTATAAGCAGTCACCTAGGAAGATACTTTGAAAATTATATTTGCTGGTACGCCAGAATTCGCCGTCCCAGCTTTAGCTGCACTGATTGCAGCGGGACATCAAATCGTCATGGTGCTCACGCAGCCAGACCGCCCAGCTGGCCGCGGAATGAAGCTTAAAGCGAGTCCCGTTAAGGTATTAGCTGAGCAACATGACTTGCATGTATTTCAACCAGAAACACTCAAAGACGCAACCGTGCAAGCGCAAATAGAAGCTGTGCATGCCGATGTGATGATAGTTGCAGCTTACGGATTGATTATTCCAACGGTCGTTCTCCATATGCCGAAATTTGGCTGCTATAACATACACGCTTCTTTGCTACCGCGTTGGCGTGGGGCTGCACCTATTCATCGCTCTTTATTGGTGGGCGATACAGAAACGGGTGTCACTATTATGGAAGTCGTTCCAGCTTTGGATGCTGGAGCGATGGTTAGCCGTGGCACTGTGCCGATTACTGAAAGTGATACTACGAAAACTTTACATGATGCGTTGAGTAAAACTGGCGCTGATTTGATGGTGCAAGCCATGGCAGAGTTGGAAGAAAAAGGTTCGTTGCCAGCCACGCCTCAAGATGAGTCTTTAGTGACTTATGCGCATAAATTAGAGAAATCTGAAGCAGCCATTGATTGGCAAAAAAGCGCGGTTGAAGTGTCGCGCCAAGTGCGGGCATTTAATCCTTTCCCTGTTGCGCAGGGCATACTTAAAGGTGAAGTTTGCCGTATTTGGATGGCCTCTGGAAAAGAGGGAAAAGCTAAAGTGGGTGAAATTGTCAGCGTACATGATGGCGTCACAGTTGGCTGTGGCGATGGTTTATTGCATATTACTGAGCTGCAGGCGCCGGGTGGCAAGCGACTTAGTGCGCAAGCTTTTGTGCAAGGGCATAACTTGCAAATTGGTGATTCTTTTAGTTAAACGTTAACAACTCAACTAACTCTTACTCACTTAGAGTAGCTTGAAT
>JAYTRW010000381.1:0-1103 GCA_043745985.1 Methylotenera sp. | reverse complement strand
TTTTGTCACCAGCACGACCCCAAATATCCACTACTTTATTGTAGCGCTCACCTTGAGTGACCAAACCAGAAACGTATTGGTCTTCAATTTCTTTCACTTCAGATTCAGCAGAAGCAAGTAACTGTGCTTTTTCTGGCGGGACTAACATATCGTTAATACTGATTGAGATACCTGCGCGCGTTGCGTAGGTATAACCCATCGTCATTAGCTTATCAGCCAAGATTACTGTTTCGCGGATGCCCACTTTACGGAAGCCAGCATTGATTAATTTAGAAATTTCTTTCTTCTTCAATGCACGGTCAATTAGGCTAAATGGTAAGCCAGCCGGCAAGATCTCTGACAACAAGGCACGACCTACTGTAGTTTCGTAACGTGTCGTTTTCTCAGTTTTTGTGCCATCTACAGCTAAATCATACTCTTTAATACGTACGGTGATTTTTGCTTGAATATCAATCAAACCACCATCGTACACACGTTGCACTTCAGCCACATCGGCAAAGCGCATACCATCACCACGGGCATTGATACGCTCGCGTGTCATGTAGTACAGACCCAACACGATATCTTGTGAAGGTACAATAATTGGCTCACCATTCGCTGGTGACAATACATTGTTTGAAGCCAACATTAAAGTACGTGCTTCCATTTGTGCTTCTAAGCTCAATGGAACGTGAACAGCCATTTGGTCACCATCGAAGTCGGCGTTGAATGCCGCACAAACTAATGGGTGCAATTGAATGGCTTTACCTTCGATTAAGATCGGTTCAAACGCTTGAATACCTAAACGGTGCAATGTAGGCGCACGGTTAAGTAATACTGGATGCTCGCGGATGACATCCTCGAGAATATCCCAAACTTCCGGCCCTTCTTCTTCTACTTTTTTCTTAGCCGCTTTAATAGTTGTTGCAATACCTAACACTTCCAGTTTATGGAAAATGAATGGTTTGAATAACTCTAAAGCCATTTTCTTTGGTAAACCGCATTGATGCAATTTCAGTTGTGGACCAACCACAATCACTGAACGACCTGAGTAATCCACACGTTTACCCAACAAGTTCTGACGGAAACGACCGCCTTTACCTTTAATCATGTCAGCCAATGAT
>JAYTRW010000380.1:0-3812 GCA_043745985.1 Methylotenera sp. | reverse complement strand
ATATTGCGCTACCGCGGTTTCGCTACCCGACGATGCCTAAGCGGGATGCTATAAAAGTTTTAATCCCACAAATTAATGCACAACAATTAATCGCGATTATCTTTACCTCAGGCTCTACGGGTCAACCCAACCCGCATCCCAAAAGATGGGGATCACTTGTGCAGAATGTTCAGGCTCAAGCAAATCGACTTGGATTAGTAGCAAGCAAAGAATATAACATTGTTGGCACTATTCCGCCTCAACATATGTATGGTTTTGAATCTACAGTATTACTACCTTGGCAAAGTGGCAATGCCTTAAGTAGCGCGCAACCATTTTATCCGGCAGATATTTGCAGCGCGATGCAATCCATACCTGCGCCGCGCATTTTAGTTTCAACCCCTTTGCATTTAAGATTACTATTAGATTCTGAACTAAATATAGCAGAACCTGCGCTGCTGCTATCAGCGACTGCTCCTTTGAGTTATTCCTTGGCAGATAAGGTAGAAACTACCCTTAAAGCGCCGTTAATAGAAATATATGGCAGTACAGAAACAGGACAAATAGCGACTCGCCGAACCATTGATGGTGATTCTTGGCAATTGTTTCCAGAGATAAAACTAACACAGCATGGTGAGCAAGTATCAGCAGAAGGTGGTCATGTTGAAATTGCAACAGCGCTGAATGACATCATAGAGTTAACAGAGCTAGGTTTCTTTTTACTACATGGGCGCACACAGGACTTAATTAATATTGCTGGTAAGCGTAGCTCACTGACTAATCTTAATCATCATTTGAATGCCATTGAAGGAGTCGTTGATGGCGCTTTTTTTATGCCTGAAGAGCTATCCCATGATCATGTCACTCGTCTAAGTGCATGTGTGGTTGCGCCCAATTTAACGGCTACTCAGTTGTTAGCCGCATTGCGTACAAAAATTGACTCTGTTTTTTTGCCTCGTCCATTATTATTTTTGGAAACTTTGCCCAGAAATGCCACAGGTAAATTACCACGAGAAGCACTGAAAAAACTTTTCGATGCCGCAATAAATAAAGATTTAAGCTGTACCTAAAGCTGATAACAATCATGAAAAAATATACCCAACTTGCACTGCCTGCTGATCACCCAGCTTTCGCAGGACACTTTCCTGGAAAGCCCATTGTGCCAGGTGTAGTGCTATTGGATGAAGTGATGCATGCTATTTTTATGGATACAGGCTTGGTTGAAAGCGCTTGGAAGATTAGTTCAGTCAAATTTTTGAGCCCATTAAAGCCTAACGAAACAGTGACGATTGAACATGAGCAACTTGCAAATGGCTCAATCAAATTTGAAGTACTTGAAGGAAATCGTCAAATTGTTATTGGTAACCTTGTTGCAGCACAAATAGCTTCGGATACTTAGCATGACAACCACTAATAAAAATGATCCCATAGAATCCGCCTCTTTAAAATCTGCCGTTTGGCTTCAACGACAAGAGCGTAGCAATATGCTGATGTTGCGTATCATGTCTTGGATATCACTGCGTTTAGGTCGCAGGGTTGCTCGGTCTGTGCTACATTTAATCGCCACATATTTTGTGATTTTTTCTCCCGATAGCCGTCGTGCCTCTCTTAGCTATTTACCTCGCGCACTGCGGCGCCCAGCTACTTTGATAGATTTATATCGGCATTTTTTTTGTTTCGCTGCCACCATACATGACCGCATTTACTTAATTAATCGCCGTTATGATTTATTTGATATTGATATACAAGGCGAAGAAAATATCCGTTCTCTGATAGATGAAGGCAAGGGCGTGTTTTTAATGGGCGCACATCTTGGCAGCTTTGAGGTCATGCGTGCGATAGGGCGTAAAGTTCCAGGTTTGCGTGTCGCGATGGTCATGCACAAAGACAATGCACAAAAGATTAATTCCATGTTGAGTGCAATCAACCCAGAAGCGACTATGGACGTTATCCCCTTAGGGCGCATTGATTCTATGTTACAAGTACAGCAACGACTTGACGATGGCATGCTGGTCGGCATGCTGTCAGACCGTACATTGGGCGATGAGCCGATGACCGAAATAGACTTGCTCGGCGCTAGAGCAGCACTACCAACGGGGCCTTTTCGTATGGCAGCTTTGTTGCGCCGCCCAGTAGTGTTTATGGCGGGTTTGTATATGGGTGGCAACCGTTATCAGGTACATTTTGAGACCTTGGCAGACTTCTCTAACATCCCCAGAGGAGAGCGTAACAAAGCAGTAGCAATAGCCATTTTGCGTTATGCAGAGTTGCTGAACCGTTACACACGTTTAGCACCTTATAATTGGTTTAATTTCTTCGATTATTGGCAATCTGTGCCTGGATCATTGAGTGAAAAACTGAATAATAAATTAGATAAGAAATGAATAAGTCTATGAAAACCATAAAATTAATAAATGATAATTTTTTGCAGTGGACACTACGCAGCTTGCTATTGTTGTGCATCATGTTAATGGCGCCCGTCGCGCTAGCGGAAGGTAGTTGGGGTATTGATCAGTTAATGCAGTCTTTAGCTGCTACTCGTTCCAGCCATGCAAGTTTTACTGAAAAGAAATCGATTGCCATACTTGAAAAGCCTGTGGACTCATCTGGAGAGTTATTTTATAGCGCACCAGACCGTTTAGAAAAGCGCACACTTAAACCAAAGGCTGAAAGCATGCTATTGGATAAAGATAAATTGACTGTTGAGCAGCGTGGCAAAAAGCATGTATTAGCCTTGCGTAACTATCCTGAAGTTGCTGCATTCATTGACAGTATTCGCGCTACTTTAGCTGGCGACCGTAAGGCATTAGAGCGCAACTATCATTTAAATATGGAAGGTAGTGAGCAAAGTTGGAACCTCACTTTAATACCCATAGAAGATAAAATGAAAAAAGTGGTCGCAAAGATAAGCATTGCTGGGTCAGGCACTGCACTACAAACCATAGACATCTTACAAGCTGACGGCGATAGCTCACGGATGTCCATCACACCATTGCCAGTTTTAGAATAGGTATCTTTGTTGCTCTTTCTCAAGTTACCCATCTTATGAGATTAACTGGATTACAAAGGCGCCGTGGCGCAATCGTTATTTGGTTGCTAATGATAATAGTGAGCGTGTTTATTATCAGCCGCAGTCACTTTACTGCTGACTTGTCTGCTTTCTTGCCAAGCAACCCTACTGCTGAACAACAATTACTCATGGATCAGCTTAAAGATGGCGTAGCGTCACGTTTGATATTAGTCGGAATTGAAGGTTCTGATGCCAACACGCGTGCAAAACTCTCTAAAGAAGTTGCACAGGTTTTACGTAACAACGCTGGATTTGTCACCATTAATAATGGTGAGCCTATTAGTAGTGAACATGACCGTCTTTATCTGTTTAATCACCGTTACTTATTAAGTCCTGCGGTTACGCCAGCGCATTTCAGTATCGATGGATTGCATTCGGCCATCAGTGATAGCATTGACCAGATTGCTTCGCCCGCTGGTTTACTTTTTAAGTCGCTGCTACCGCACGATCCTACTGGCGAGATGCTTCAATTGCTAGACCAAATGAATACGGAAAGTCGTCCGCAGTTATTAGATGGCGCTTGGGCATCGCGAGATGGCAAGACGGCTTTACTACTCCTACAGACTCGCGCAGTAGGTTCTGATACTGATGCACAGAAACAGGCGATGCAAACAATTCAGGCAGCTTTCGACCAGGCTACCCAGTATATAGTGACCGAAAATAAGCCAAAACTCTTAATGACTGGGCCAGGCGTATTTTCAGTCGTATCACGCGACGCTATTAAAAGCCAAGTGCGATTAATATTTATAGTCAGCACCGTGCT
>JAYTRW010000379.1:0-1105 GCA_043745985.1 Methylotenera sp. | reverse complement strand
GCCAATTTCCAGTACTTTATCCAGTTGTTTGCCGTTACGTAATATCTCTGACATGCGTGCCACGATATAAGGCTGAGAGATGGTTTGGCCAAAGCCTATGGGCAGTGAAACGTCTTCATACGCGCGAATCGACAAGGCTTCATCTACAAAAATATGTCTTGGTATGCCGCCAATGGCTGAAAGCACTACTTCATCCTTAATGCCTTGCTCACGTAAGCGCGCTAGCATACGGTCGCGCGTGCGCAACGATGTCATGCCTATGCCTGACTGGGTTGACGGTCTTACGAGTGCCACTATTGGTTCTTTCCTGCGCTGCTTTTTTCAGTGCCATTCGTATCGAAACTATTTGTTTCAAGGTCAAGCCAGTCTTTGATTTCGGCGAGTTGCGAGTGGTTGGTTAAATCTACTTGAATCGGTGATAGTGAAACTTTGTTATGTGCGACTGCGTAAAAGTCTGTGCCTTCGCCGCCGTCATTCGGCTGACCAGCAGCACCTACCCAATACACCGTTTCGTTGCGTGGTGTTTGGAGTTTGATGACAGGTTCAGCTTTGTGGCGTTTACCCAAACGAGTTACTACACGACCTTGTAGCTCGCTATATGGAATGTCTGGTACGTTTACGTTTAATAAAGTGGCGGATTTAAAACCAACTTTTTGATAATGTTGTACAAGCTCAACAGCTACTCTTGCCGCAGTTTCAAAATTGGTGGAATTATGTTGTGACATTGAAATCGCAATCGAAGGAATGCCAAGTAAATAGCCTTCCATCGCCGCAGCAACCGTACCTGAATATATCGTATCGTCGCCCATGTTCGCGCCATCGTTAATGCCGCTAATCACCATGTCTGGCATGGTCTCCATCAATCCAGTCAAGGCGATATGAACGCAATCTGTTGGCGTGCCATTGACATAAAAGAAGCCGTTTGCGGCTTTTTTAACGCTTAGTGGCCTATCTAATGTAAGTGAGTTACTCGCGCCACTTCTGTTTCGCTCGGGGGCAACTACTGTGATGTCGGCAATTTTGGCAATGTGCTCAGCTAAAATGTTCAGGCCTGGTGCAAAATAACCATCATCATTGGAAAGTAGTATTTTCATACGTAGCTTGT
>JAYTRW010000377.1:0-1108 GCA_043745985.1 Methylotenera sp. | reverse complement strand
ATCTGTTTTACATCGACAGGCTTTTTGCAGCATAATTATCCATATATTAGTGCTCTGTTATACCAACCCAAGCCGCAGGATAATGACCGATGAAAAACCTAAAACCTATACTAGCTCCCCTATTCATTTTGCTATGCCTAATGAGCTCAACACCAGCACTGGCAAAGGATGTCGCACTGGAGCAAGCCAGCGTTACGGCCGCGCGACAGGATTACGGCCGCGCGACAGGATTACGACCGCGCTAAAACAGCTTATGATGATGTGACAAATTCGGTCAATTTACAAGAAAGCCGCATCAAGGATGAGCAAACACGCTTAAAAGAATTACAAGATGAACAAGCTGCAAATAAAGTTAAGCTTACAAATGCCAAAGCCTTACTAGAGAAGAAACAAAAAATATTAGATCGCGCGTGGAATAATAGCAAATAGCAGCGCCACATTTGTTCACTTACATGAGCAATAGTCCAGCTATTATCACAGTCAGAATTTATCATCTCGTGCCTGCAACTTAGATTTCAAGGCAAAACCCCTCTTTATTCTCACAATTGAATTGTTATAAGCCCGTTTACATTTGAGCCTGTACGTATATAAATGAGGTTTAAATGGCACGTCCTGAAAAGATTCGCCTTGGTGAGATTCTAGTTCAGCAAAATTTAATTACTGCTGATGATTTAGATAAATCACTTGAAGAGCAAAAACGCACCGGCCGCAAGCTGGGTCGTATTTTTGTGGATAAAGGCTATGTCACAGAAACGCAGATTTCTGAGGCTTTAGCGCGTCAATTAAAAGTACCATTTATTGACTTACAGCAGTTCAGTACCAAAACCGAAGTCATCAACAAATTACCTGAAGCGCAAGCACGACGCTTCCGCTGCGCAGTGCTTGCAGACAGAGGTAGCAGTTACTTAGTCGGCATGGTAGACCCTACCGATCTATTTGCTTATGACGAATTAGTACGCCTCCTACACAAAGATATTGAGCTAGCCGTTATTCAAGAAAGCGCGCTACTTCAACTGATTGACCGTAACTATCGCCGTACTGATGAAATTTCAAATCTAGCTTTAGAACTAGGACAGGATTTAGGCGAATCCGCCATTGATTTTGCCGC
>JAYTRW010000376.1:0-1110 GCA_043745985.1 Methylotenera sp. | reverse complement strand
TTGCGCTATGCACTGTTGGCGTATCACGATGAATCACACCAGCACGGTCTAACTCGCCTAAAATACCCATCACGCCACCTGCGTGGTGCACGTCTTCCATGTGATATTTTTGTGTGGCTGGCGCCACTTTACATACGCAAGGCACTTTGCGGGAAATATGGTCAATGTCACTCATGGTGAAATCAACTTCCGCTTCATGCGCAGCAGCTAACAAATGCAATACGGTATTGGTTGAGCCACCCATCGCTACATCAAGTGCCATGGCATTTTCAAACGCTTTGATATTGGCAATGCTGCGTGGCAACACTGAGTAATCATCTTGCTCGTAATGGCGTTTTGCCAATTCAACAATCAAACGACCCGCTTTTAAGAACAACTCTTTGCGTGCACCATGCGTGGCAAGTGCAGAACCATTACCTGGTAGACTTAAACCAAGTGCCTCTGTTAAGCAGTTCATTGAGTTGGCAGTAAACATGCCTGAACATGAGCCGCAAGTTGGGCAGGCTGAACGCTCAATTGCCTCAACCTTTTCGTCACTCACTTTGCTATCAGCCGCGGCAACCATGGCATCAACTAAGTCTAGTTTCAAGATTTCGCCTTGCCAGTTTACTTTACCAGCCTCCATTGGGCCACCTGAAACAAATACCACTGGAATATTCAAACGTAACGCCGCCATTAACATGCCGGGCGTGATTTTGTCACAGTTTGAAATACACACCAACGCATCTGCACAGTGCGCATTCACCATGTACTCGACTGAGTCAGCAATCAAATCGCGACTAGGCAAGCTATACAGCATCCCGCCATGCCCCATTGCAATACCGTCATCCACAGCAATAGTGTTGAACTCTTTTGCCACGCCGCCTGCACGCTCAATTTCACGCGCAACTAATTGACCTAAATCTTTAAGGTGCACGTGACCCGGAACAAACTGTGTAAATGAGTTACAAACCGCAATGATAGGCTTATCAAAATCGCCATCTTTCATACCAGTAGCACGCCACAAAGCGCGTGCACCTGCCATGTTGCGGCCGTGAGTAGTAGTACGAGAGCGATAAACTGGCATAGATAAAATCCGTAAAATAATGAGTACTACATATAAAGTATAAT
>JAYTRW010000375.1:0-1111 GCA_043745985.1 Methylotenera sp. | reverse complement strand
TTTGAAGAAGGGATACACCCTGACCAGAAGTGCCACTGTAGAAAGTGTAATCATCAAAATACATCATCATTTGGTTATTGGCAGTATTAGCAACCATTGGGAAAATATTATTTGTATTAGTTCCGCCCCCAATGCAAAACGATTGACTAAAGTTATTAGTTGAAGCATTAAAGCCCATTGCGGTTGAACTATTTCCACTGGCAATTGTTCCATTGCCTGTTGCAGTTGAAGCAAAGCCGCTAGCATAAGAAAAATATCCGGTAGCAGTTGAAGAATTCCCGGAGGAAAGCGTTGCGAAACCCATAGCAGTTGAATTGGTATTTGTAGCAGTTGTTTGGTCTCCCATCGCAGTAGAAGCATAGCCGGATGCATTATTAGAAATTCCCATAGCAGTAGAATATTGACCAATTGCCCTTGTGCTATTTCCCAATGCAAGTGACCCGATACCTGAAGCGGACGTTTCAGACCCTATGGAAAAAGCATTCTGACCAAATGCACTTGCATTATTCCCGATTGAAAAACTGCTGTCATTGCTGTTGTTGTAACAATTATTGCCAATTGAAAAACTACCGTTACCCGCTATGTGATTATTATTGCCTATGCCAAAACTCTCAGTACCAGATGAAACGCTGGAATTTCCAATGCAAAAGCTTTTCCCATTCCCTCCAACAGAGCTTGAATTACCAATTACAAAAGAACTGTCTACATACAAGTATGAATTGTTTCCAATTGCAAAAGAATAATTAGCAGGAGAGATACTACTAACTATATTTTGATAGGTACGGCTTAGGTTTCCAATTGCAAAAGAATTTTGTCCTAAAGCAGTATTTGAAGATCCGATTGCCACAGCATTAAAACCACTGGCAGTGGAAGAATTTCCCATGGCAGTTGTATAATTACCACTTGCCACGGTCGCAAATCCCATCGCAGTTGATGTGTTGCCGCTGGCTGTGGTACCTCCTGCGCCCATGGCCACTGAATAATTTCCACTGGCAGTGCTGGAAAGCCCTAGGGCAGTCGATGCGGAGCCACTTGCTATGCTTTGGTAACCACTACTGGTTGCATAAATACCCGATGCTAAGGTTTGGTATCCCATAGCATTTGAATAAAG
>JAYTRW010000374.1:0-1112 GCA_043745985.1 Methylotenera sp. | reverse complement strand
TGCAGTAGCCCGGTGCCACCACCGAGCCGCTTGCCCCGGGCTTGTCCAACAACCGGATCAGATCGCGGCAAGCGCGATCTATCCTTACTCGTTAGATTTCCTATTCAGCTAGTCTTTCGATTCTCTAGTGAAAGGCATTCTTAAGCCTTCCTGCAGTTAGTCTTAATTTGAGCGGTCTCTATAGCCTCAACCTCGCCCTTTAGACGTGCGATATCGCCTTGGTGGTCCCCCGTCAATTTGCTCGCGGGAATGAGAACCAAAAACACAGTGACAGCATCAGTATTTGCCTTAGTGTCTTGCATTTTCGAGTACTTTTCCAACTCGCTGCGGGAATCCAAGAGTTTTGCTGCTAGCTGTTGGCAGTCCATTTCTATGAATCTCTCATGCGAAACATAGGAGGCTTGAATTGATTCAGGCCTTGTCGCGCAAGCGGCGACTGCTAGTGTCAAAAGGGCGATAATAATTGATTGATTGATAGAAATTTGTCCCTGGGAAAAGTTATCTGCATCCACCTATTGCGGACTAAGTGGATATCAATCCGGAAATTTGTGCAATTGAGGCGATTCGTATTCTGACTGCGCCTGCACCTTCGAAGATGTGTTTTTAATTTAAACCATTTATTGTCCTCCGCTTAATTTAATTATTGATAAATCGAATGCTCTTAAATATTCTGTAAAATAGCATTTGTTGACATCAAGAAGCTTTACTGTGGGGTGGTAATTTTGAAATTTATAATAATAAAAATGCCATCGAAACGCGATGGTAAATGTTTTTGCGGTATATTGTTGCCAATAACCGGATTGCGACAGGCCGCGAAGCGGGCTATCGCAATTCCGGTTGATTGGCGGGTGTGCGCCCAGCATGGGCGCGAACTTATGGGGTGGAAGTCCCCCAATCCACCGAACTTAAGCCAAACAAGTTAAAATATCGCCTGTAAGATGTTGATTTAATTAATGTTTTCTCGAAAACTTCTTGACAAGGTGAAGCACATGGCGGAAAACTCACTGTGGATCTATACAGTTACTGGTTGAGGATCTATCGGCGCGAATTGCTTCAGACGAATTCGCCAATATCGCTCGACACCCCGACTACCCCAAAGCCTTCACGCGCAG
>JAYTRW010000373.1:0-1115 GCA_043745985.1 Methylotenera sp. | reverse complement strand
ACGACATGCTGAAGTTTGAAGGTGTGCAGGTGAATCACAAGCGGGTATATCGTTTATATACTGAGCAAAAGCTATCGGTAAAACGCCGTAAGAAATCTAAACGACCAATGACTGAGCGAGCCGAGCTATTCATACCAAAGGCAGCTAACCAAGTATGGAGTATCGATTTTGTGATGGACAGTTTAGCCAACGGGCGAAAGCTTAAATGTTTAACCATTGCTGAGGACAAGACACACGAATGTGTCGATATTGCGGTTAATCATGGCATCAGTGGTTTATATGTCACACGGATATTAGAGCAAGCTGCGGTATTTAGAGGCTTTCCGCAAGCGATTAGAACCGATGGTGCTCCTGAGTTTACTAGTCGGGTATTGATGGGCTGGATGCATACGAATGGCATAGCGCATTGATTAATACAACCAGGTAAGCCCACTCAACATGCTTACATTGAGTCATTTAATGGTAAGTTTCGAGATGAGTGTTTAAATGAGTATTGGTTTGAAACATTAAACCAAGCAAGAGTTGCCATCAACAAATGGCGTAAAGACTATAATGAAGTAAGACCGCATAGTAGCTGTGGGCGTATTCCACCAGCGATTTACGCGCAAAGACTTAGACAAGCAACATGATTGTTAAACGGACTTTTTTCAATGAACACTGGTAGTGTTATTGGGGGCAGGTCATAGTAATGTTGAGTTGATCTATTGATTGCAATATTGAACCAAGTTCCGAAACCCAAGATTCAGAATCTCAAAGACCTTAAATTGGATACTGATGTGCTTATAATATAGTATATGAGTTATGTATGTCCGTTAGACAGTAGGTTCAGAAAGTAATCCAGCTATATGAAAGCTTATACTTATCCAAGTGGAAAAGTAGCAATAATAGCTTCAGGATTACAAGATGAAATTTGTAGTTTGGTTAGAATTCACAGAAAATTGAAAAATGGAATGTAAATGAACTCTGGAAAAATTGATGTAACAGTTGTTATTTGTACGAGAAATCGTGCATTACAACTTGCTAGTGTGCTTGACTCTGCTTGCAAGCTCATTATCCCAGTTGGTCTTAGCTGGGAATTTATAGTCGTCGATAATGGTAGCCAAGACAACACTTCT
>JAYTRW010000372.1:0-3854 GCA_043745985.1 Methylotenera sp. | reverse complement strand
ACTTTAAAGAAGACGCAATTGCTTACGCATGGGAGTTGCTGACTGAAGTTTTCAAACTACCAAAAGACAAGCTCACCGTTACAGTTTATGCCGATGATGATGAAGCCTATAACATTTGGTATGACAAAATTGGCGTGCCAGCCGAACGGATTATCCGCATTGGTGACAACAAAGGCGCACGTTACGCCTCAGACAACTTCTGGATGATGGGTGACACTGGACCATGTGGTCCATGTACTGAAATTTTCTACGATCACGGTGACCACCATTTTGGCGGCCCTCCAGGCAGCCCAGATGAAGAT
Source organism: Methylotenera sp. (assembly GCA_043745985.1). Lineage (GTDB taxonomy): Bacteria > Pseudomonadota > Gammaproteobacteria > Burkholderiales > Methylophilaceae > Methylotenera. The sequence continues at coordinate 3,552 of JAYTRW010000372.1, read as the reverse complement.
GGCGACCGTTTCATCGAAATCTGGAACAACGTGTTCATGCAGTTCAACCGCGATGAAGCAGGCGTGATGCACCCGCTACCAAAACCGTCGGTAGATACAGGGATGGGCTTGGAGCGTATCTCTGCAGTATTGCAGCATGTGCATGCTAACTACGAAATTGATATTTTCCAAGGCTTAATAGCCGCTGCAGCGCGTGAAACCAATACAACAGACTTAAGTATCCCGTCACTTAAAGTCCTCGCCGACCATATCCGCGCTTGTAGTTTCTTAATCGCGGATGGCGTGATTCCAGGCAATGAAGGCCGTGGCTATGTGCTACGCCGCATCATTCGCCGTGCCATCCGTCATGGCTATAAGCTAGGTGCTCGTGCTGCATTTTTTTACAAACTTGTACCAGACTTAGTCAAGCAAATGGGCGAAGCGTATCCTGAGCTTGTATCGAACCAATCACGCATCATGGATATGTTGAAGTTGGAAGAAGACCGCTTCTTTGAAACGATTGAAAATGGTATGACAATTTTAGAAAGTGAGATTAATTCATCAAGATTAATGGGGAATGGTCGTAGTCAGCTTGGAGGTGAGTTGGCATTTAAACTTCATGACACATTTGGCTTTCCACTGGATCTTACAGCTGATGTCTGTCGAGAACACGGTGTTGAAGTTGATATTAATGGCTTCAATATCGCGATGACACGCCAAAAAGAGCAAGCCCGTGCCGCAGGTAAGTTCAAAATGGCGAACAATCTTGAATATAATGGTGCGAATACTGACTTTAAAGGTTATCAAACATTAGAAGTTAGCGCGATGGTGTTGGCTTTATACAAAGACGGTACCGCAGTGAATCAATTATCTGAAGGCGAGCAAGGCGTTGTGGTATTAGACAACACGCCATTCTATGCTGAATCTGGCGGTCAAGTCGGTGATAACGGCGTGCTTAAAGCTGAAAATGGCATTTTTGCTGTGGAAGATACGCAAAAAATCCAAGCAGCAGTTTTTGGTCATCACGGCATTTTAAAAACTGGGAAAATCAGTGTAGGTGAAAGCTTGAAAGCGAGCGTGGACTTAGTCACGCGCGCCAATATCATGCGCAATCACTCAGCAACTCACTTGATGCATAAAGCACTTCGTGAAGTTTTGGGCACGCATGTGCAACAAAAAGGCTCTTTGGTTGATGTGGATAAAACCCGTTTTGACTTCTTGCACAATGCACCAATGACAGATGATGAAATTGCCAAAGTTGAGGCGATTGTGAATACTGAAATTCTCACTAACGCGGCAACCCAAGCTCGCGAAATGGATATTGAATCCGCCCAAAAAACAGGCGCAATGATGCTGTTTGGCGAAAAATACGGTGATATTGTGCGTGTATTAGATATTGGTAGTACTACAGAGTTATGTGGTGGTACGCATGTGACCCGCACTGGTGATATTGGTCTATTCAAAATTTATGCCGAAAGTGGCGTAGCCGCTGGCGTTCGTCGCTTAGAAGCGGCAACAGGTAATGGCGCGTTGAAGCTAATTAATGCTCAACAAGCACTGATTTCTCAACTTTCAGCTGATCTGAAAGCACCATCTAGCGAACTTGCTACCAAGGTTGCGCAATTAAGCGACCATGCAAAATCATTGGAAAAAGAATTAGCGCGTTTGAAATCTAAATTAGCTTCATCTCAAGGCGATGGTTTAGCCACGCAAGCCACAGAAATTTCAGGTATAAAAGTATTGGCTGTGACCCTGGAAGGCGCCGATGCAAACACCTTGCGCGAGACCATGGATAAACTAAAAGATAAACTAAAATCTGCAGCCATAGTCTTAGCCACTGTTAACGATGGCAAAGTAAGCTTGGCAGCAGGTGTTACGCCAGACTTAATCGCTAAAATCAAAGCGGGTGATCTGGTCAACTTTGTGGCACAACAAGTAGGCGGTAAAGGTGGCGGTAAACCAGACATGGCAATGGCAGGCGGTACCGATGCCAGCCAATTACCTGAAGCGCTTGCAAGCGTAAATGACTGGGTAAGTAGTAAACTATAATTCAACTAAACTTTAATCAAGTAATTTAAGAGCTAAAAATGGCATTGATTGTACAAAAATATGGTGGCACTTCTGTAGCAAATCCTGAAAGGATTCGTAACGTTGCTAGACGTGTTGCACGTTATAAGGCAATGGGACATCAAGTTGTGGTGGTAGTTTCAGCCATGTCAGGTGAAACTAACAAACTCATTGGCTTAGCAAAAGAGCTCATGGCAGAACCTGATCCACGCGAATTGGACATGATTATCTCCACAGGCGAACAAGTCACAATCGGTTTAACCGCGTTGGCACTAATCGAGCTAGGCATTAAAGCCAAAAGCTACACTGGTGCACAAGTTAAAATTTTAACGGACGATGCTTATACCAAAGCACGTATCCTCAATATCGATAAACATAATCTAAAGGCAGACTTAGATGCTGGTTATGTATGCGTTGTGGCAGGCTTTCAAGGTGAAGATGCAGATGGCAACATCACCACACTAGGCCGTGGCGGTTCTGACACTACTGGCGTAGCTTTAGCAGCAGCGTTGGGCGCAGATGAATGCCAAATCTACACTGATGTTGATGGTGTTTATACTACCGACCCGCGCGTAGTGCCAGAAGCACGCCGTTTGAAATCAATCACTTTTGAAGAAATGCTTGAATTAGCAAGCCAAGGTTCAAAAGTACTGCAAATTCGCTCTGTTGAATTCGCAGGAAAATACAAAGTTAAGTTACGTGTGCTCTCCAGTTTTGAAGAGGAAGGCGACGGCACACTGATTACATTTGAGGAAGAGGATAACATGGAACAACCCATCATTTCAGGCATTGCGTTCAATCGTGACGAAGCCAAAATCACCGTGCTAGGCGTGCCAGATAAACCAGGCATCGCTTATCAAATTTTAGGCCCCATTGCTGATGCGAATATCGATGTAGATATGATTATTCAAAATACTGGCGCTGATGGTACGACCGACTTCACATTCACTGTTCATAAAAATGAGATGAACAAAGCACTGAATATTTTACGTGATAAAGTACAAGGCCACATCGGCGCGCGTGAAATCAGCGGCGATGACAAAATCGCTAAAGTATCAGTCGTTGGTGTCGGCATGCGCTCACACGTGGGCATCGCTAGCCAAATGTTCCGCACACTGGCAGAAGAAGGCATCAACATACAAATGATTTCGACTTCAGAAATTAAAATTGCAGTCGTTGTTGACGAAAAATATCTAGAACTAGCCGTGCGCGTATTGCACAAAGCATTTGGATTAGAAGCGGCTTAAAAAATAGTAAATCTAGTCACCGATTTATGATTGATTTTTAGGCGTGAATCAAGTATTATCGCGCCTCAATTAAGAAAGTTTAATTGAACAGCGTAAGAAAACGGAGAGCTGGCCGAGTGGTCGAAGGCACTTCCCTGCTAAGGAAGCATACGGGCTTAACCCTGTATCTAGGGTTCGAATCCCTAGCTCTCCGCCAAGTTGTATTTCTATTAAAATTATCACATAGTTCTTTTAGAAACACGCAGCATCTAGTATAATG
>JAYTRW010000371.1:0-1121 GCA_043745985.1 Methylotenera sp. | reverse complement strand
TACCGCCGATGTAGTTAAACATGGCGTACCTTTGGTATTAGCTGATTAAATTTCTTGTGAAATTGTAATCCATGGATTACAATTAGTTCATGCTGATACTTGAACGCACCGCTAATTTTGATCAATGGCTTAGCGCACTGAGAGATGTAGTCGCACAAAAGCACATTTTGGTAAGACTGGAGCGACTGGCTGAGGGGCACTGGGGCGACTGCAAAGCTTTTGATGGCATGATTGAGTTGCGCTTTCATTTGAGTGGCGGTTATCGCATTTATTGTTGGCAGTCCGGCGATGTTGTTGTGTTGCTGCTGTGTGGAGGCAATAAATCTAGTCAATTGCGTGATATAGCCAAAGCCAAAAAAATGATTAAACTTTTGGAGGAATAGACGATGAACCAAAACGCGATTAAAAAATTGGGAATTACCCGTTTTGATGCGGCTGATTACCTCAAAACAGATGAGGACATTGCTTTGTATTTTCAGGCCTGCCTTGATGAGGGTGGTAATGATCCCGCGTTTATTGCTAAAAGCTTGGGAACAATCGCCCGTGCGCGCGGCATGACGCAACTGGCTAAAGATAGCGGCATTAGCCGTGAAGGCTTGTATAAAGCACTCTCTGGCGATGGCAACCCAGAGTTTGGCACCATTATAAAAGTGATTAACGCACTTGGTATTAAGCTTCATGCAACAGTTTAAGAAAAGTAAACCATGATAGCGACTGACTCTGATTTGACTATCACCGAATCTAGCGGCAATGTGTTCGCCGATTTGGGTTTTAATGATGCTGAAGCCACTATTTTGGCGATGCGCGCGCAATTGATGTGTGAAATTGTAAAACAAATAGACAAGCATCAGTGGACACAAAGCGAAGCTGCGAAACGTTTTGGCGTATCCCAGGCCAGCGTTTCTGACTTGGTGCGCGGTAAATTTGATAAATTTAGTTTGGATACGCTGATACAGCTTGCTACGCGTGCTGGACATAGCGTGCGTATTGAGTTGGCGGAAGCTGCATAGCTCTATCGTGTGTTTGGTATTTAGCCACAACCTGCTACTTAGCTGAGTCGATTGAAAGAGGTGGCTGAAAATGCAGAAATTATCTGAAGAAAAATTATTAGCACGTGATGC
>JAYTRW010000370.1:0-1123 GCA_043745985.1 Methylotenera sp. | reverse complement strand
TTTGCGAACGGTATTCGCTCCATTATGCGTCAAGACCCAGACATTATTCTGGTGGGTGAGGTACGTGATGAAGATACCGCAACCATGGCTTTTCGTGCTGCCATGACTGGTCACCAAGTATTTACTACCTTACATACCAATTCCGCATTAGGCGTTTTTCCACGGCTTTCAGATATTGGTATTTTGCCTGACATCATGGCTGGCAATATTATTGGTGTGGTTGCCCAGCGTTTGGTGCGTGTACTTTGCCCACACTGCAAAGAGCCACATGAGCTGGATGACCTTGAGCGCAAAATCATGCGATTAAAACCAAGTGACAAACCAAAAATATTCAAGCCAAAAGGCTGTAAGCAATGTAATCAAACTGGTTATCGCGGACGTATGGCAATTATTGAGTTATTACGTATTGATAGTGATATGGACTCGTTAATTTCACGTCGCGCGCATTTGGATGAGTTGCAAAAAATGGCGATGGATAAAGGCTTTGTTACCTTGGCAGAAGATGGTGTGCGTCGCATTATAGAAGGTTATACCAGCTTGGCTGAAGTGATGCGCGTGATTGATTTAACCAACCGTTTAAATTCATAACTTTAATGCCTTCATTCAATTATAAAGCGATAGATCAATTAGGTCGTCCCGCGATGGGGCAGATAGACGCGCTTAACGAAGTGGATTTAGAGATTCGCCTTGAACGCATGGGTTTAGATTTAATCACCTATCGCACAGTCGCAAAATCAACAAGTTTGTTGAATAGTAGCAAAGTCAGCAATCAAGATTTAGTGATGTTTTGCTTTCAAATTGAACAGTTAAGCAGTGCAGGTGTGCCGCTGTTAGAGTGCTTAACTGACTTACGAGAAAGCAGTAATAATCCGTATTTTCAAAAGGTGCTAGGCGTAATTAGTGCAGAGGTCGAAGGCGGGAAAATGCTTTCACAAGCCTTGGCTGAACACCCGAATGTTTTCACCGAAGTGTTTGTTAGCTTGGTGAGTGCGGGTGAGCAAACTGGTCAATTACCCGTAGTATTTAATAACTTGTTCAATACCTTGCGTTGGCAAGATGAGTTAATGTCGCAAACCAAAAAATTATTAGCTTATCCTGCTTTTGTTGCGGTGGTGGTATTTGG
>JAYTRW010000369.1:0-1127 GCA_043745985.1 Methylotenera sp. | reverse complement strand
AAAGCTAAATTAAAGCTTAGTCAGATGGTTGTTTTTGACTCCAGCGAATCAGTACGTAAAGCACGCCCATCATAAAAGCGCCGCCCGCCCACATGCCCACTTCTGCAAATGTTGGTGCTGCGTCTTGCACTGGCATAACGATTAATTTACGTAAAAACAATACCAATACCACTTCAATAAAGGTTTCGACGACTAATTTGCTACCATTTAAATAGCGGATTTCTGCTGAAATAAGTGCGGATATAGACCATAACAGCATGAGCGTGCCTAATGCATGTAAAAAACCATGTACTAGGTTATGTGCATATGCGGCTTCTTGAACATCTTTAAAGAATAGCCAAGTGAACATGATGACGGATGTGGCGAGCGCCAAGCCGATGATGATATGTGCGAAACCGTTAAGCCAAAGCATGGCTCTAATCGCCATTCTATTGAGAGTCGCGAATTCTTCAGGTAGTTGGTCTTGTGACATGGCTTATCATTTAAAAGATATAAAGGTTAATTATAAGCCGTAGCTATTAAAAATATCAATGAAGCCAAATTAACCAAAACTCTCTCGATAAGTAAGCTGACCATCTTAAAAGCTGGATGAGCAACTCATTCTTACATGAGTAGCTCGTCTAAAGTCAGTTGTTTCAATTTTTCAACCAGCCATTGCTGGGCTTTTCCACCCTTATTATGCCAAGCAAGGTAGCTTGTGACTTTTGGTTTAGGCTCAGCAACCTCTTTTATCACCAATTCGCCAGTGGCTACATGTCGTTCAGCCACTCTTTTAGGCAAGTACCCTGTACCTAGGCCTACAAGCTGTGCTTGTAGTTTAGCTTGCATGTCAGGTACGGACAGCACTTCCTGGCCGGTGATAATGCCTGAGGTCTTTGGCTCTAAGCTGCGTGAGCTATCTGAGGCAGAAACTGCTCTATATTGTTTGAGATCTATGTTTTGTAATGGCTCTGCTAATTGCGCCAATGGATGATTGGTTGCAACTGCATAATGAAACTCTAAAACACCGATAGCTTTAGTTGTGTAGCTACCTGCGTGAGGACCTTCTCCTGGCGCGCCCACTGAAATCGCCGCACGACCAGAGACTAAAGCATCCCAGCTTCCGCCGTAAACCTCGCGTATCACTT
>JAYTRW010000368.1:0-1127 GCA_043745985.1 Methylotenera sp. | reverse complement strand
GACAATTTCCATGTAGCTGAAGTCTGATTAAAATAATCAGCAGCACTAATAGCCGCTAGCATGTTGTTACGTGAAGCTTCATTGCCATCAAAGGTTTTACCTGTTGATATAGTCACCGTGATGGAATCAAGCTGTTGAACCTTTAGTGCTTTAGCTTCTTGGGCTAACTGTTCTTCTGACTTAGGTGGATTTCTATGTAAATTAATTTCTGCATCAGTCATTAAAATTAAATCAGATTTAATATATAAATCTTGAGAACCATCAGCTTCATAAGCGTAAACTTGATCGTTTTTATCTTTATAGTATTTCATTATCTTAACTCCCACCATCTAACAATAGTACCCGTGTCAAATAAATAATTTGAACCGTTTTGAATAATTACACTAAGGCTTGGTTCAAAAGTAATTCCCGACCCCGATCCGCCACCTCTTGTTACTACTGAACCATTTACATAAAAACTACCAACATTACTAAGTACTGCAAAATCAATTAAAACCAGTATTGGCTTTCCTGTGGAATTTGTATAGGTTATATTAGCTGCCCTACTAGCGGTTACATTTTGCCATGTTTGCCCATAGCCTAAACTTGATAATGCAGCTAATGCTTGACCGCCTGTACCTTGTACGTTTGTTGCTGCCGTAGCCCATGTACCTGCCGTAGCTTCAGTAATATCAATGAAACCAACTACACGATACGGGCTACCTGCACTGACAGCACTTGCTGAATAAATGATACTAGCTGAAGTAGAGGCTGTACTGATAGTCGTTGGGCTAATCAAATTAGCCTCATCTAGTTGTAACCCACCAGCCAAGTTAGTTATGCAAGCTACTGGTACACCAGCATTGTAAGCCTCTAAAATGACTAATCTTGAAGCTACGGCACTTACTGTGCCTAGGGTTGCTGTTGAAGGCACAACGATTGATAACGCCCCTACTGATATGGTAACAATAGTGCCTACAGCGGCATTTGTGTTTCTAAAGGCTAGTGACCCAGCCCCCACAGTTACTGTCAACGCACTAGCAGCGACTGATGAATTTATAGTTTGAATTTGGTTAGCCGCAGCACTTGCTTGAAGAGACGTATCGGCAAACTGTACCCCTGAATCTGATAAACTTGTGGCCATTATG
>JAYTRW010000367.1:0-1128 GCA_043745985.1 Methylotenera sp. | reverse complement strand
TTAAAAGACTTAGCCGAGGTTGTGATTGTGGAGGGCGCAGGTGGCTTTTGCGTACCACTCAACCATACCGAAACCTTGGCGGACTTAGCTGTACAACTTAATATCCCAATGATTCTAGTGGTAGGCATGCGTTTGGGTTGCATTAACCATGCATTATTAACGGTAGAAGCTATTCAAGCGCGTGGTTTGAAGTTAGCTGGATGGATTGCAAACGAAATCGAGCCAAACTTTGCGATGTTTGATGAAAACCTACTAAGCCTACAACAACGCATTGCAGCACGATGTGTGAGTGTAGTAAAGTGGAAACACTCCGCGCAGTTTCAGCTTTAAAGGTATAGCTAATAAGCTTAGTAAACTACCTAGTTAAATCGATTACTCTTGGATTAAAAATAATGCGCCCTTCACTTTCAATGCGTAGAAAAAGATATAAAGGAATAGGCCTTTGCATTTATTGCCTTAAGCCATTTGTACCTGATCAATTAACCAGAGAGCACATAATTCCAGACGCATTAAGAGGCACTTTGATATTTGAAAATGCTGTATGCGCTAATTGCCAGAGGATTACAGGCAAAGATGAGAGTGAAGCATTGAAGCAAGAGCTACTTGTACCTCGAGTTTTATTAAATCTAAAACCAAAAAATCAAGTTCTACCATTACCATTAGTTTTCATTGGAAGCCATGATGATGCAGAGGCTCCCATAGCTGATGAAAAATATAAGGGTCTGTCCTAGATAATACATAAAATGTTATAAGGATGACATGAGAAAGAGCAGATTAAGTTCAGCGAAGCAAACCAAATTACTAGAGCATTTTGTTGCGGGGACAACCGCTAGATGTGCCGCTGATTTGATTGGTGTAAATCGCAATACAGCAGCTTATTATTTTCGGTAATTAGGGCGTTTCGTAACTATGGTATCTTAGGAGATACGCATGGTTACTACGCTCAACACGGTTTTTAGTTGTTCTGCCAACTTTTTGAATGGCAGGAAGTGTATTTTTGTGGTTCTTTCAATGTTGTGAAGACGGCGCGTGGCTATAATGTGTTGGATGTTTCTGATTTTAAGCATTATCGAATCAACCATTCGAAACTGTTTGCAGACAAACAAAATCACATCAATGGTATAGAGA
>JAYTRW010000366.1:0-1131 GCA_043745985.1 Methylotenera sp. | reverse complement strand
GCCAACTTGTAGTGAGCTGCCAGCCACCGCGTAGCTGCGATACCCAAAAAATGCTAACAACAAAACAACCGTGTAAAAAATTAATTTAAGTGTCATATGTTTGGTTTTATCAGCTTAGCGAGCTAGCAATAGGTAATTAACAATAAGTTATGTTAACACTAATACGAGATGGATTGAAATGTGAGAAAATAGCCGAAATCTTGATATGCCCCCGTAGCTCAGTGGATAGAGCATCCCCCTCCTAAGGGGAGGGTCACACGTTCGATTCGTGTCGGGGGCACCAAACGTATAATAATATCAATAATGTATAGTTGATATGACTTGTAAGAGATTGTACTGAATTGCATTCCTTGGCACATTCACTGTACCAAATGCTTATTATAAATGCCTGCAAGATAATGGCTTTGGTACAATTAAGCAATCTTAGGCGCTAGCTTAGTCGCAAATAAAGTATGTATTCTAAGAAACTCACATTTTAATTACACAAATTACCCTCAAGTACTACCTAATTTTTGATGTGTAACTTCAAGAATTAAATCGTTTGAAAATCACTGAAACATTCACTCCACCAAAACCAAATCCATTTGATAACGCAATTCAATCTTTTGAGGGAGTGGGGTTTTACCTACTATATTGAGTCCATTGGCACGCTCATCTGCTTGACCTAAATTAATCGTAGGCGGACAGCACTGCGCTTCTATGGCTTTAATAGTAAATATTGCTTCAAGCCCCCCTGCAGCACCTAGTAAATGCCCCGTTGAAGATTTAGTTGCGCTGATTTCAGGCTTTGATTGGTGAGTACCAAAAACATGTTTGATAGCCGCCAACTCTCCTGCATCGCCTACTGGAGTAGAGGTTGCATGTGCATTGATATGGTCAATTGCATCAGGATTTAATCCCGCTTGATTGAGCGCTATAGTCATAGCTATTGCTGCTCCAGAGCCATCCTCAGGGCTTGAGGTAATATGATAGGCATCTGAGGTGGTTCCATAGCCAACTAGCTCAGCTAATGGCGTTGCGCCTCTTGCCATCGCGTGTTCATACGATTCAATCACCAAGATGCCTGCTCCTTCACCCATCACAAAGCCGTCACGATTCACATCAAATGGTCTGGAAGCCAACTCTGGAGAA
>JAYTRW010000365.1:0-11930 GCA_043745985.1 Methylotenera sp. | reverse complement strand
TGTACCAGGAGAGATGGGGGAAAACCTTTTTACTTTCTCACCTGAACTTAGGGGTAAAACGTACTGGCTTGATGCCCATACGGTAGAATTTCGCCCTGATAAACAGCTGGTAAAGGGTGCCGGGTATAAAGTTGATTTCAACCTTGGCAAGGCTAGCTTTGTACCTGCGCCCTTTAAGCATTTTATCTATTCATTTAGTACAATAAAACCTGATTTTTCTATATCATTTGACGGCTTGCAAACTGGATCAAGCAGTTCGCTAACGAATATGAAACTAACGGGTAGCATTACTACAGCCGACAAAGAAGATCCCGATCTGGTAGAAAAAGTTCTCATTGCTACTTGTTCTTCTCCGTTAACCATTTCCTGGGTTCATGATACACTAAATAATATACACGCATTTACAATTACCAATATAAATAGGCAAATAAGTCACACGCACCCGTTACTTGTAAGCTGGAACGGGAAGGTAATTGATGTTGATAAAACTGATAGCCATGCCTATGACATTCCAGATATTGGAGTTTTTAAGATACTTCAGGTACGTACAGAGCAAAAACAAGGACAATTTATTGAAATTCAATTTTCGAACCCCCTACTCCCAGGCCAGGAGTTGAACGGGTTGGTTGATATTATTCATGCTGGTGCTATTGCAACCTCAATTGATGGTAGTCTGGTAAAATTATATGCACCAGCTACACTACAGGGAGATTATACTGTCGCTGTCGGCGAGGGTATACTTGACATAAACCGCACACGGCTTAAAGATAGAACGACAACAGTCGTGAATTTCAAAAATGAATTACCACAGGTCAATATTCCTGGTAAAGGAAATATTCTCCCTAATTCAGGACAACTGAAAATCGGTTTTGATGCAATTAATTTAAAAGCAGTTGATGTAAGTATTATTAAAGTTTATGAAAAAAATATGCCTCAATTTTTTCAAAATAATAATTTTCAGGGTGACCAGCTATTGAGGCAGGTTGGCACTCCGGTAGTTCAAACCACTGTCAGGCTTGATCTTGATAAAACGCTTAATCTGAAAGCAAAAAACCATTTTAACATTGATATTGACCGGCTGCTAAGAACAGAGCCTGGGGCCATGTACCGGATAATCATTGGTTTCAGAAGGGAATATGCTCTTTATAATTGCCAGACAGGAGTTACCTTGAATTCAGGAGGTGATAAAAGCCCAGAAAATGAAGCCGATAATGATGACGACAGTTCTGCCGGTAATTATGGAGAAAAAATTGATGAGCATGATTCATTCTGGAAAATGTATAATGGTTATTATCCTCAGGGCTTTGATTGGCAAAAGCGACAAGACCCATGCAGCAATTCGTATTATACTCAGGATAAATGGGCAAAACGGAATATCCTGACCTCCAACATTGGTCTGATTGCCAAGCTTGGTGCTGATAATCGCTTACATATTTCAGTCACTAGTATCTTAACTGCCCAGCCAATAAAAAATGTTGAACTCACCCTTCTTGATTACCAGAAGCAGACACTTACCACAGTAATGAGTGATGAAAATGGTTTTGCTATGTCAGATCTTCAACGCAAACCTTATCTGCTACTGGCAAAAAAAGGAAATGAAAGAGGTTATCTTAAGCTTGATGACGGTGGGGCCTTACTCTTATCTAAGTTTGATGTGTCTGGTGAACAGATTCACAAAGGAATTAAAGGTTTTATTTATGCTGAGCGGGGCGTATGGAGGCCTGGTGATTCTATTTATATATCTTTTATTCTTAGGGACAAACTAAATCAACTTCCTGCAGACCACCCAGTAAGACTTGAATTATTCAACCCCTCAGGGCAGCTATTCCGTCGTATGACACGTGTATCAGGGATTGATGGTTTTTATAATTTTCATACAGCAACAGCAATCTCATCACCAACAGGAACCTGGATTGCCAGAGTAAAGGTTGGAGGAGCTGAATTCGAAAAAAGCTTCAAAATTGAGACTATCATGCCAAACAGGTTGAAAGTTGATCTGTCATTTAATGGCAGAACGGCCCTAACAGCTGGCATGAATGCTACAGGTTTACTATCAGCCGACTGGCTTTTTGGTGGGGCAGCCCAAAAGTTAAGAGCAAAAGTTGATGCTTTCCTTAGCTCCCAGCCTACCGGATTTAAGGGCTTCGAAGGTTATTCTTTTGATGACCCTACCCTGGATTTTAATACACAGACTCAAAATTTATTTGATGGTAGGCTGAGTGCTGACGGAAAGGCAAAAATAGATGCCAAGATCCGTGTCGACAAACAGGCACCAGGTCAGCTTAGCGCCAATTTTGTAATCAAGGTTTTTGAGCCTGGAGGTAACTTCAGCATCCAACAACTTGCCCTGATTTACAATGCATATAAAAGTTATGTGGGTATAAAGTCGCCTGAGGGATCGTCCTATAGCGGAATGCTTTTAACTGACCAGATCAATAAAATTAAAATCGCCTCTGTAAACGTTGATGGACAGCCCGTGACCGGGTCAAAACTCGTGGACATTGAACTCTATAAAATTCAATGGCGCTGGTGGTGGGATGAGTCAGAAGACAAACTCAGTAATTTCACCCAGAACAAGTATAATAAATTAGTACAAAAGGCGGTCATTAATTTAGTTAACGGACGTGGCGACTGGAATCTGCAAGTCAAACAAAGTGACTGGGGCAGATACCTTGTAAAGGTTAAGGATCCTCAGGATGGTCACTCTACCGGAAAAATCATTTATGTTGATTATGCTGAACGTTTACAAGCGGATAATTCAACTGAGGCAACGATGCTCTCTTTTACAGCTGATAAAAAGAGCTACAAAGTTGGTGAAACAGCCCTGATAACTATTCCAACAGGGCAACAAGGAAGAGCATTAATAAGTATTGAGAACGGGAGTAAAGTTATCAGGACTGTCTGGATTAATACAGTCAGAGGGCAGACCCATTATGCCTTACCTATTGAAAAGGAAATGACCCCAAATATATTTGTCAATGTCACTTTCTTGCAGGCACATGCTCAAACGCTTAATGATTTACCTATTCGTATGTATGGGGTAATTCCTTTACTTGTCAATGACCCGGCGACGATATTAAAACCGCTAATTGTGATGGCCGATAAGATTAAACCCCAACAGACAACCAGCCTCACAATAAGTGAAGCAAATGGTAAAGAAATGACTTATACCATTGCTATTGTTGACGAAGGACTGCTTGATCTGACAAATTTCAAAACCCCAGACCCTCATAACAGTTTCTATGCACGCGAGTCACTGGGTGTTAAAACATGGGACTTATTTGACAATGTGATTGGGGCTTATGGAAGTGATCTAGGACGCATACTAAGTATCGGCGGAGATCAGGCTCTGGTGAAAAACCAAAATATTTCAGTTAACCGGTTTAAGCCCATTGTCAAGTTTATGGGGCCATTCCACTTAAATAGCGGACAGAGTCAAAAACATATATTTACCCTACCCCAATATATTGGCTCAGTAAGGGTAATGGTTATTGGTGCACATCAAGACAGTTATGGCTTTGCACAAAAACCAGTTGCAGTAAAAAAATCATTAATGATTCTGTCTACCCTGCCAAGGGTACTGGGACCAACAGAAAACTTCATGTTACCTGTTACCGTTTTCTGCACTGACAAAAATCTAAAAAAAGTCACAGTGACAGTAACTTCAAATGCCTTCAGCAGTTTAAACGGCCCTGAAAAGCAAGTTGTTGATTTTGACAGCCCGGGTGAAAAATTAATTACGTTTAATTTTAAGGTAAAGGCATTTATAGGTATTGGAAATATAAAAATCAGCGCTGTAAGTGGTACTGAATCAGCAATATCTGATGTACAGTTGAATATTAGGAACCCAAACCCTCAGGTGACAAAAACAGTAGAAAAAGAGCTTGAGCCTGGTCAATCCTTTCAAATAGCGTATAGCGGTATTGGTATGACTGGTACAAATAAAGCAAATCTTGAAGTCTCATCATTACCAGCAATCAACCTGGCTGGTAGGCTTGCCTATCTTATAGACTATCCACATGGCTGTCTTGAGCAGACTACCTCTGCAGCTTTCCCTCAACTCTACCTTGATCAGTTGCTTGATCTTTCAACCCGTCAAAAGGCAGAAACTGAAAGAAATATAAAATTGGCTATTGATAAACTTGGAAGCTTCCAGTTAGCTGATGGAGGCCTGAGTTACTGGCCCGGAGAAAACCTGGCTGATGAATGGTGTACAAATTATGCAGGCCATTTTCTTCTTGCAGCCCAGGTTAAAGGCTTTACCCTGCCAGTCAATTTTATTGGTAGCTGGAAAAAGTTTCAGCAACGAAAAGCTATAAACTGGGTACCAGACAGTCATAGTTTTTATGGAGATGACCTGTTGCAAGCCTATCGGCTTTACCTACTGGCCCTAGCTCACCAGCCTGAACTGGGTGCAATGAACCGGCTGAAAGAATTCAAATACCTTAGCATTCAGGCAAAGTGGCGCCTTGCAGCCGCCTATAAACTGGCCGGACAGCCTGAGACAAGCTTTAAAATGATAAGTGGACTGGCGACAAAAATTGCACCTTATAAGCAATTATCAGAAACATATGGTTCAGAATTAAGAGACCAGGCTATGATACTTGAGACACTTACCCTAATGGGACAGAGACAAAAAGCCTCAATACTGGTACATACAATTGCATCCTCATTATCACAGAATACGGTTTATAGTACTCAGTCTACCGCTTATTGCCTGCTTTCAATAGCAGGATACTGTCAGCAGAATAAATCAGGCAGCAAATTATCATTCATAACATCAGCAACCCCTGTAAATTCTGCATCTTATCTCTGGCAATCAGCACTGGTAGCCGACCAAGGTAAAGTGCTGATTAAAAACACTGGCAATAACCTGCTATTCGTCCGCCTAAACCAGCAGGGTCAACCTGCCCCCGGCCAGGAACATACTGAGGTACATGGTAACCAAAATCTTGTAATCGATGTTAAATACAGAACCCTGCAAGGAGGGTCAATAACGGTTGATAATCTAAAACAGGGAACTGATTTTATTGCACAGGTTCGGATTAAAAATCCTGGGAAACAGGGGCGATATGATAACCTGGCATTGACTGAAATATTTCCGTCTGGTTGGGAAATATTAAATAGCAGGATGATCAACAATGAAGAAGTCTTTAAATCAGCGCCAGCTGATTACAGGGATATTCGCGATGACAGGGTAAATACGTATTTCAGTTTACGGGCTGGTCAGGAGGCTACTTATTTTGTTATGCTCAATGCAGCATATACCGGACACTTTTATCTACCTGCTGCCTATTGTGAAGCGATGTATGATAACTCAATAAATGCACTCGAAAAAGGCAAATGGGTAAACGTGATAAAATAAAACGGCTGGCTTTTCATTTTAATAAACCTGCCTGGCTGAAAAATAAACCTGCCTGGCTGACCCGGCCCAGAATTGTGCTAGCCATTTTCGGTCTCACCCTGATTCTAGCATTCTGGTTTTGTCTTAGAGGTCAGCTTTTCATAAGCCCCACATCATATGTAATTGAAGATGATCAGGGTCAATTACTTGGTGCTCTCATAGCCAGTGACGGACAGTGGAGATTTCCATATGATGCAAATGTGCCCGATAAGTTTGAGAAATGCATCATTGCATTTGAAGACAAGCGGTTTAAGAGTCATCATGGGGTCGATTTTCTGGCGGCCCTACGTGCCGCCGTACAAACTATCAGTACTGGCCATATCCGTAGTGGTGGCAGTACCATCACCATGCAGGTCATTCGTCTTTCAACCCATCATCACCGTACCTGGTTTAATAAATTACTTGAAATATGTATGGCTTTACGTCTTGAACTTACAGTAAGCAAACAAGAAGTAATGGCCCTATATGCCAGTAACGCACCTTTTGGCAGTAATGTAGTAGGACTTGATGCAGCTGCATGGCGCTATTTTGGTCGTGATGCAAAATACCTTTCCTGGGGTGAGATAGCTGCACTTGCAGTATTGCCGAATTCACCATCTTTGGTTCACCCTGGAAAGAATAGTGCAATTTTATTGAAAAAACGTAATCATTTACTTGACAAGCTTTGCAATCAGGGCCTGATCGATAGCGGCACGGCTACTTTGTCAAAACTTGAACCGGTACCTGACAAACCACTCGCCCTACCCCAGCTTGCTCCCCATTTACTGGCTAGATTTAAAGAAAATGTACTGTCAGGCGCTTACACTGGCCCGACAAAAGTAATAACAAGTATTAAAGGTCAGCTGCAACAACAGGTAGCAGACATAATTGAACGTCATCATGCTGTTTTAATGGGAAATCAGATCAACAATATTGCAGCTATTGTACTTGATGTTGAATCTGGATCAGCCATTGCTTATGCAGGTAATATCAGTCATCAGTCAGACAACTTACTTCAGAGCAGTGTAGATGTTGTTAATGCTCCAAGAAGCCCTGGAAGCACTCTTAAACCACTGCTTTATGCGGCCATGTTACATGATGGGTTTATTCTGCCGAATACCCTCATTCCTGATATACCTACCCAAATAGCAGGGTACCACCCAGAAAATTTTGACTTGGGTTATGATGGGGCAGTACCTGCTTCAAAAGCACTGTCACGCTCATTAAATGTGCCTGCTGTAAAAATGCTTCAGAAATACAGGTATGAACGCTTCTATGATTTATTAAAGAAGTTTGGCATGACAACTCTGAAACAACCAGCCGACTATTATGGATTGTCACTGATACTTGGGGGTTCAGAAAATACCCTGTGGGAACTAACCGGTTGCTATGCCGATATGGCAAGAGTGTTAAATAATTATGGCAGGTACAGGGGTAAATATTCGCTTTCTGACTACCATATGCCGGTTTATATAAATACTCCTGCTAAAAAGCCTGAATATTCACAATCCGGCCCTTTAGATGCAGGATCTATCTATTATACTCTCGAAGCCATGGAAGATGTCATGCGACCAGGTGAAGAAATGCTCTGGCAGCAGTTCTCATCAACCCAACGGATTGCCTGGAAAACAGGTACAAGCTTTGGTTTCAGAGATGGTTGGGCAATCGGCATAACTCCAAAATATGTTGTAGGTGTATGGGTAGGGAATACTACGGGTGAAGGACGACCTGGGCTTACTGGCATCACTACTGCCGGCCCGGCTCTCTTTGAAATTTTCAGGCTGCTACCCGTTAGCCGCGATTGGTTTCAACTTCCAGCTGGGGAAATGGCAAAAATTAGCATCTGCAGACAAAGCGGATATCGGGCAGGAGAATTCTGTAATGACACCTTGGAAATGAATGTGCCCCTTAGTGGATTACGGTCAGCAGCCTGCCCCTATCACCAATTTGTACATCTTGATAAAACCAACCAATGGCAGGTTAACAGTGACTGTCTGCCTACAAACCAAATTAACAGTAAAAGCTGGTTTGTGCTGCCTCCAGCAATGGAATACTACTATAAAACAAAAAATTACCAGTATCATACCTTGCCACCATTCAGGTCAGACTGCAATACCGGTGAAAAAGATGTTCCAATGGAGTTAATTTATCCCAAACCAGATGCAAAAGTTTATATTCCCCTTGAAGCAGATGGGCAAAGAGGTCGTATAATCTGCAATGCTGCCCACCGGGATCAAGGCATCAAAGTCTTTTGGCATTTAGATAATCAATACCTGGGATTTACAAAAGACAATCACCAAATGGCCCTGAACCCAACTCGTGGAGAGCATTTACTAACACTTATTGACAGTAGAGGTTACACGGTAGAAATAAAGTTTACTGTTTTGAATAAAAGTAAATAGGCCGGCGAGCTTAAGTTATTCCCTCACTAAAGGCAGATATTTTTCTTTATTATCAATAATTACCCAACTAATGATAGTAATCAGGGCAAAAATAATGGGTAAACGAGATGAAGCCATATTGATATTTGTTAACAGAATACCTGTCAAAACCGGCACAAAAATAATCTCGTTAAGAGCCCTGGTTCTTGCAAACACCAAGAGCATCTCACCAAGACTTTCTGCTTCATCTAATAGCGACATGAGCAAGCCGCTCTCTTAAAATTATAATATTGACTTTAGCATTTTTTCAGGCATTTATTTGGACATAGGCTTATAATGAAAAAAATTATCAAGGCTCACATTGCTGAACATTAGGCTGATCAATACACATAAAACAAAGAGAATTTTACTCTTCACGATTTATCAGTTAATTGTCATTAAATAAGCTACAACTAGTTGTGAAACCAAGTTAGGTTAGCAAATAGTTAAAAATTTATTGACTTAAAAATAGCGACTGATTTTTTTAAGAAAACAAACATTAATCCGGATGCAATTTTAGTTGTGATTAAAGAAATATAATCAGGCCTGCTAAAACATGGAAGGTATTTGATGCTAGTCAGTGTTGAATTGAATGATGGCGGAGAGGGAGGGATTCGAACCCCCGATAGGCTTGCACCTATGCCGCATTTCGAGTGCGGTACGTTCAACCACTCTGCCACCTCTCCTTGCGCGATGGAACCGAAACCGTGCTTTTGGAAAAACGCTGTTTCGATTGGTTGCGCGGCAATTAGCATGCGGCGTGGCGCGATACAAGGGGCGTTGCATGTGCCGCAGGAGATTGTGAAGACGGGGCTTGATCACGGCGCGCACGCAGGACAAAAAACTGCTCCCGGATTTGGCGAAGATACTCCTCGTCCTGCTTCATCGCAGCGTTTCTGCGGAAAACCGCTTACACTTTGCCGCACCATGCTTTAGTTTTTCAGAATAATTTTTAATCCTGCGGAGTTTAACCGATGATTCTTTTTTCCTCACCCGCGTCTCCCTTTGGCCGCAAGGTCAAAATTGCCGC
Organism: Methylotenera sp.; assembly: GCA_043745985.1. Lineage (GTDB taxonomy): Bacteria > Pseudomonadota > Gammaproteobacteria > Burkholderiales > Methylophilaceae > Methylotenera. Next base: position 3,097 of record JAYTRW010000365.1, on the reverse strand, counting down.
AAAACTGCTCGGACTTTGGGACAGGCTGACGATTATTGTCGCTGATACGCTTGATCCCGCCGATCCGTTGCGGTCGCAAAATCCTCTGGGCAAAATTCCGACGCTGGTTTTGGACGACGGCACCGCGCTTTATGACAGCAGGGTGATTGTGCAGTATTTGCAAGAGCTTGCCGGCGGCGAGGCTCTGTTACCCAAAGCGGGGTTGGCGCGCATTATGGTTTTGCGCGGTGAGGCGCTTGCCGACGGCATCCAAGATGCTGCCCTGTTGCAGGTGATGGAGGTGCGTTTCCGCGATGCCGCCAAACATGAGCCAAAATGGCTGAGCCATCAAGCTGATAAAGTCACGCGCGGACTGGCCTATCTTGAACAGAACCTGCCGTCAGAGAAGCCGGATTTGGCGGCGGTGGCCACCGCTTGCGCGCTCGGTTACCTCGATTTGCGCTTTTCCGGTACATGGCGGGCGGCGCAGCCAAAGCTTGCCGCATGGCTGGCGCGGTTTGAGGCGCAGGTTCCGGGTTTTGAAGAAACAAAAGTAAAATAAAACCCGGCTGGAGGCCAGCCGGGCTTTTTGACGATTGGCGTTTTGCCAGATCCTAGAAGTGGTAGTTCAAGCCAACCTTAACAGCCGAGCTCTTCAAGCCGACTCGGGCAACGTCTGCATTGCCTGCAAAGGCGGTCTTGTTGCCGAGCGAGGTGTAGAGATATTCAGCCTTGGCCGAAATATTGTTGGTGAACGCATATTCGATACCTGCGCCCAGCGCATAACCGGCGCGGCCGTTACGGTCGCTCAAGCCGGCAACTGGGTTGTTGGTATGAATTGTGCCATAGGCCAAACCGCCTGTTGCGTAGACAAGGGCGCGATCAGCAGCAAAGCCGAGACGGCCGCGCACGGTGCCAACCGACGTCAGGCGGGTCGAGCCGGTGTCAGCAAGTGTAGTAAACTGCGAATGGCTTGCAACGTTTGCCCAATCGTAATCGGCTTCAACACCGGCAACGAACTGGCCAACCTGATAGTTGTAACCGGCCTGAACGCCCATCATGGCGCCTTTAGGCGAACCAAGGTTTGCTGGTGCAGTTGCCTGCTTGGTGAAAGAGCCTGTGCCGTAGCCAACGTTCGCGCCGGCATAGAAACCGGTCCAGCTGAAAGCAGCTGGCGCAGGTGCGTAGAATTGTGCGGGGGCAGGGGCCTTCTTGCGGCTTGGCAAGTCAGCGGCCTGGGCGGAAACGCCAGCTGTGAGAGCTGCAAATGCAACGCCGATAAAAAGAATTTTTTTCATATACTTAACTCCTGATTTCAAACTCTATCGGGTGGCCCACCGTGGAACTCACTTTGGCTTTGACCAACACCGGATGCCATGTCTTATACGCGCAAAGGTTACTAAAGTCTGTTGCACTGCGATCACATAACAACCACCAAATGTGGCTTGAATTTGTCAAGTATTTGATCTTAATTGGACATAAGTATAGGCATGTAAAAATTAGTTAATACTAAAATAAACGGAATAGTATATTTTTATTAAACGTCAAAAATCAAAAGATACCGTCGGTTTTATTATGGTTTATAAATGGTTAATATGAGACCTTTAATAAAGTTTTATCCATCCAGCATTTGATACCATGCGTAAACGCGAGGAGCGATGATTAGAAATACCGCATAAGTTGCATATTTTGGCTGTTGTGCAACTGTAGTGAATCCTTTGTGCAAGAGAAAACCGGCGATGACCACATCAAAAAAACTTTTGCCAAGTCGAAAATTGGCGTTGGTTACAGGAGCGGGCAAGCGAATAGGGCGCGAGATTGCGCTTGAGCTGGCCAGCAACGGCTATGATCTGGCGATTCATTGCAATGCGTCGCGGGTGGAAGCGGATGCCTTGCGGGCGCAATTGCATGCTGCGGGCCATCGCGCGGAGGTTTTTGCAGCGGATTTGGCAAATCAAGCAGCGGTGGCCACGCTGATCCCGCAGATTGCAGCGGCGATGGGGCCGCTTTCCCTGTTGGTCAATTGTGCTTCGATGTTCGAATTTGATGAGATGGGGCAACTGGGCACAGAGATTTGGCGACGCCATATGGCCGTGAACCTTGAGGCTCCGGTGTTTTTGGCCCAAAGTTTTGCCGCCCAAGCGCCCGAGGGAGGAAGCGTCGTCAATATTATTGATCAGCGCGTATGGAAGCTGACGCCACAGTTTTTTTCCTACACGCTCAGCAAGGCCGCACTATGGACAGCGACACAGACGATGGCGCAGGCTTTGGCGCCGCACGTGCGGGTCAATGCAGTCGGCCCAGGGCCAACATTGCCGAGCGTGCGCCAGCAGCAGGGCGATTTTGACGCGCAAGTGTCAATGATCCCGCTGGAACAGGCGGCCAGTCCGCATGACATAGCTGAAGCTGTGTTGTATCTCGCGCGGGCTCAGTCGGTAACCGGGCAAATGATAGCCGTGGATGGTGGCCAGCATCTGGCTTGGCGCACGCCGGATGTTATTTCCGGAGCGGAATAGGGTCGGCTTTTAACGCCTCGTCGAGCAAAGCCGCCAGTGCCTGCGGGTCTTTGGGAAATCCGGCCCGGATCCACAGTGCTTGTAAACGCTTGAGCGCCGCGCCGAGTTGTTTACCGGGGCCGTATCCGCGCGCGAGCAGGTCAGCGCCGGTAAATGGCAGGGTGGGTTGCGGCGTATCCGATACGAAACGCGCGGCGGATAGCCATTGCGGGCTTTCAACCAGTGCTGCGCTTTGTGCATGTGCAACCTCGACCGCAAGCAGAGTTGCGCTTTTGCCGTGATCAAACATCAGTTCGCGCAATCTGCCCTTATCGGGGGGCAGGGCGAGACCTTGTAAGGTTACTGCCGCTTCGGCAGCGGCGTGTAAACTTTCGGTATCAGCGTTTGACAGCCGCAAGGCCTCGCGCAAGCGCGGACTATCGGCGCTTGAAAACACCGCGAGCGCTGCCAGACGTGCCAGCGCGCTTTGGTGATTTTGGAGCTCCTCAATAGCGATCAGGCGGGCGAGGCGGACGGGGTTGCCAATTCCATCCAGAATCAGCTGTACGATCCCGCAATCGCTCATCACTTTAAAGACGTGCCCTGCGCGGCGGGTGATCAGG
>JAYTRW010000364.1:0-1139 GCA_043745985.1 Methylotenera sp. | reverse complement strand
GACGGGAAAATAGCCGATGTAGCGCACCTTCCGACAGTCGAGGACTGGAATAAGAAATACTTCAAAGACGTTTTGAAAGGCGCCAAGACACCAGATGGAGTTGATGTGCATCATGCAGTTGAAAAATGGATACAGTCGAAACTCGGTATTTCACCAACAGATCAAGTTCCGGGTGCCGTCCTTTTGAAAAGTATCGGCCAACCCAATGGTCATGCAGCCTTACAGGGACGGCTCCGGGCAGCGATTTCTTCTCTCAGTTCCCCAGACGAAATCGTGAGTGCTATGAAAGCTGTTTACAACAGTAAACCTGAGTGGTCTCGAATCTGGCCCGCAGCTTCACAATGGTTGATTAAAAATGGAGTATCAATCCCGTAACTTGCCGTTAAAATGTCACCCGTTACTTATGATATAAAAAAACTGATCTCGGAATACCCCGATCCGGCCAAACTGCTATTTGCCTTATGGGAAATATATCAGGCCATTCCAAGGGCTGACCTTTCGTTTGAGGAAACATTAATTTTTGACGGATGGGAATTCGACTCAACATTAGGAAATGGAATTTGTGACTTAGTAGAAAATGAGAACTACGATATTATTGCGCGTGGTATGAAGGTGCTTCAGGTGCTTAGAGAACCTATGCTGCTATCCTTTTTAGAAACAATCAGATGTGTATTCGATAAATTTGGCATAAACTCACGCACGTCAGAAGGTCTTGCACATATTGAACACATGAGTCCTGAATTAAAGAAGAATTTCTTGCATGAACTAAGTCAAGCTGAAAGTGTATATCTGAATGCTATATGGAAGGAATTGTTAATTATACGAGAATTAAAAGCTTTTTTAGAAACACACATTGCTAGATTTGAGATCCGAAATCATCAGTAGATGAACATTAATACAATGTTTAAAGCCACAAAGAATTCAGGCCTGTATCCAGCGTCAATTGTATATGCGGTAAGAGTCACGGTGAAAACTTGGGCAAAGTATGTAGGCTGTGGGCTGATGATGGTCACTATGATAGTGGAGTTCATAGGCCTGAATGTGGTCGGTGCGCGCACGGATCAGACTTCTGAAATGATGGTGGCTAACAGACACCCGAGTCAGGAGATACATGAGCAAGTTGCGGCAACTTTCGCCGC
>JAYTRW010000363.1:0-1139 GCA_043745985.1 Methylotenera sp. | reverse complement strand
GGTCGCTTAAATTCTCTTGTATGCCTACGTCACAGCGGATGGTAATCAGCTCGCGTGCAGTTGGCAGCCAATCTAGCGCCGCACGTAGATTTTCACCCACTTTACCAGTGATTTTGCCGGAATTAGCGACAATATTATCTAAAGAGCCATATTCTTTTAGCCATTTCACGGCGGTTTTTGGTCCAACTTTGTCGACGCCAGGCACGTTGTCTGAGGTGTCGCCAATGAGCACTAGGTAATCCACCATTAAGCTAGGCGGAATACCGAATTTATTTTCTACGCCAGCAATATCTAGCACGTCATCGGTACGTCTAAACGCGTCGCGCATGGTGTTCACAACAGTGATATGCTCATTTACCAATTGCGAAATATCTTTATCACCCGTTGAAATAATCGTCCTAATGCCTTCGCGCTCGGCTTGCTTTGCCAATGCACCAATTACGTCATCGGCCTCTACGCCAGATTCCACAATCAATGGCCAACCCATGGCTTTAATCGCTTCATGCAAGGGCTCAATTTGCAAACGTAAATCATCTGGCATGCTGGCACGATTAGCTTTATATTCTGCATAAATATCATCACGGAACGTTTTGCCTTTGGCATCAAAAACGCAGGCGCTATAGTCGCTAGGGTAATCTTTATGTAAACGACGCAACATATTGAGCACACCTTGTATCGCCCCTGTTGGTTCATTTTGGCTATTTCGTAAGTCAGGCATAGCGTGAAAAGCACGATACAGGTAAGATGAACCGTCAACTAATAACAAAGTTTTCATATAAAAATCCAAAGGTTGTCGTGATGCGTTGTTGCGCTATATTTTTACTTGATGTTTTAAAGTCGTTTGCATAATAAACTATATGCGGCTCGCCTTAAAAAAGTTTTGCGCCTAGCCTCACTTAAACCTTTGAATTTTCAAGGTAAAAATAAAACATAAGAAGGCTAAATTAAGAGAGTTAAATTATGTCGTTTACAAAAAAATTTCCAAAACTTGCTGACCCAGACGTGCGTGGGCAACATCAAACTGGCCACGAGTCATGGCATGCATTCGAGATTATGGCAGAATTCGTCGATGCCACAGAGCGCCTGAAAGAAATTACCCCAGCGGTTTCTATTTTTGGTAGCGCACGCACGCCAGTTGA
>JAYTRW010000362.1:0-11955 GCA_043745985.1 Methylotenera sp. | reverse complement strand
CTACGTCGACCACTTTATCGAAAAATGCCAAGCCATCAATTTCATTATATGGTGCGGGTTCTGTACTGCTGCCGTATAAATGCTGTGAAACCACACGGTATAAAGTATCGTTAATCAAGGTGGATTTTCCGCTACCTGAAACGCCAGTAATGCAGCTGAGTAAGCCCACAGGTAGTTTCAAAGTGACATCTTTTAGATTGTTGCCAGTCGCATTGCTTAGTTTCAGCCAGCGTGCTGGGTCTGGTGCTGTACGCTTTTTGTTATAAATGATTTGTTTTTTGCCGCTTAAATACTGCCCAGTGAGTGAGTCTGGGTTAGCTAACACCTCAGCGGGCGTGCCTTCAGCCACAATTCTGCCGCCATGTTCACCAGCGCCTGGGCCAATATCAACCACGTAATCTGCCGTTAAAATCGCATCATGGTCATGTTCCACCACAATCACGCTGTTACCAATATCGCGCAGGCGTTTTAACGTTTCTAGTAATCTGTCATTGTCGCGTTGATGCAGGCCGATTGAAGGCTCATCCAACACGTACATCACGCCTGTTAATCCGCTGCCGATTTGTGAAGCCAAGCGAATACGTTGTGCTTCGCCGCCAGATAGCGTTTCAGCTGAGCGTGAAAGTGATAGATACTCTAAGCCAACGTTAGTTAAAAACTTCAGGCGGTTGCTAATTTCTTTTACGATCTTATCGGCAATTGCAAGTTTAGCGCCAGTCAATTCAAGCTTATCAAAGAAAGTAAGCGCTAACTTAAGTGGCACTTCGCACACTTCGTGAATGTTTTTATTGCCCACTTTTACATGGCGCGCTTCTTTGCGTAAACGTGTGCCAGAACATTCAGGGCAGCTTTGTGAATTTAAATATTTTGCGAGTTCTTCACGCACGGTTTGCGAATCAGTTTCGTGATAACGGCGTTGGAGATTATTTAAAATACCTTCAAACGCATGGGTTTTTTCAAAGAAAACACCACGTTCATTCAGGTATTTAAACGGCATCACATCTTTGCCGCTGCCGTTGAGTAATACTTTTTGTATATATTCAGGCAGCTTTTCAAATGCAGTATCAAGGTTGAAGTTGTAATGTGTGGCGATGCTGGCTAGCATTTGAAAGTAAAACTGATTGCGCTTATCCCAGCCTTTAATCGCACCCGCAGCGAGTGATAAATGTGGAAATGCCACCACGCGTTTTGGGTCGAAAAAGTTGATATTGCCCAAACCATCACACTTCGGACAAGCGCCCATCGGATTGTTGAAAGAGAATAGGCGCGGCTCTAATTCAGCAAGTGAGTAGTCACACACAGGGCATGAAAACTTGGCTGAGAATAGGTGTTCTTTCTCGGTATCCATCTCAACGGCAATGGCTTTGCCTTCGGCTAAACGCAACGCGGTTTCAAAAGACTCAGCAATACGCTGCTTCATGTCTTGTTTAACTTTGATACGGTCTATCACGACTTCAACCGTGTGTTTTGTCGTTTTTGTCAGTTGTGGCAAAGCATCCACTTCATAGATTTTGCCATCCACACGCAAGCGCACAAAGCCTTGCGCTTTCAGCTCTTCAAATAAATCGAGTTGCTCGCCTTTACGGTTACTCACTACGGGCGCTAAAATCATCAGCTTGGTGTCTTCAGGCAGCGCTAATACGCTATCCACCATTTGGCTCACGGTCTGCGCTTCTAGCTTGGTTCCGTGTTCAGGGCACTCTGGGTCACCTGCGCGCGCGTAAAGCAAACGCAAGTAATCATGAATTTCTGTCACGGTACCAACTGTCGAACGTGGATTGTGTGAGGTGGATTTTTGCTCAATAGAAATCGCAGGGGATAAACCTTCAATCAAATCCACATCAGGTTTATCCATGCGCGCCAAAAATTGGCGCGCATAAGCTGACAGCGATTCTACATAACGGCGCTGACCTTCTGCATATAGCGTATCAAAAGCCAGTGAAGACTTGCCTGAGCCTGATAAACCGGTAATCACGACCAACTGATTGCGTGGAATATCCAACGAAATGTTTTTAAGATTGTGCGTTCGCGCACCGCGTATTTTGATGAATTCCATAATGCTTTTACGAAAATTAGGGCAACCTGCTAATATACATACTTTTACGCATTTAGCTACATTTTTAGGCCTTTAGTTTTTTATGTCTACACCCAAGAATCATTCAAGCAATCAAACGCAAGACCTTTTTGTAGGCATTGTAGTAGATGCGGTTAAGTCAGCTGAGGTTAGTTCAGAGGCTTTCTCATCAAACCTTAACGTATCAAATACAGTGAATTCAATCGATTTGCCTGCAGATAAAATGACGCCTTTAGAAGTGCGTGCTACTGTAAGCTTGGCGGCAATTTACGGTTTACGCATGTTTGGCATGTTCTCAATTTTGCCGATTTTTGCAATTTACGCTTCAAACAATTTTCTACCTCAACCAAATGCCTTGCAAATTGGCTTGGCGCTTGGCGCTTATGGTTTAACGCAAGCGTTATTCCAACTACCGTTTGGCATGGCTTCAGATAAGTTTGGCCGCAAACCCATGATTTATTTAGGTCTAGCCATTTTCGCCATTGGTAGCATGGTCGCTGCATTGGCGATGAATATTGAAGGTGTGATTTTGGGTCGCGCCATACAAGGCGCAGGCGCTGTTTCTGCCGCTGTAACCGCTTTATTGGCAGATTTAACGCGAGATGAAAACCGCACCAAAGCCATGGCAACCATAGGCGGTACCATTGGTATGGCTTTTGCTGTTTCATTGGTGATAGGTCCATTACTGAATCAATGGATAGGCGTGCCAGGCATATTCGCGATGACAGCGCTTTTAAGTTTAGCTGCCATTGCGGTCATGAAATTTGTGGTGCCTGAGCCTTTGCATAGTCACTATCATTCAGATGCAAGCGCTGCGCCAGCTAAGCTAAAAGACGTTCTGAAAAACAAACAATTGCTACGCTTAAACTACGGTATTTTTGCACTGCATGCCGCACAAATGGCAATGTTTGTCGTCGTGCCATTTGCCCTAGTTAAATCAAGCGGCATGCATGAAAACCAACATTGGATGATTTACTTGCCAGTGTTAATTGCCTCATTCGTCTTTATGGTGCCAGCAATTATTTATGCGGAAAAGAAAGCCAAAATGAAGCAGGTTTTCGTTGGCGCAATTGCTACCATGTTCATTGCGCAATTAATGTTTTCAGCTTCAATTCAGTTATTTTGGGGCATAGTGCTTTCGCTTACACTGTACTTTATTGCATTTAATGTACTTGAAGCCTCATTGCCATCAATCATTAGCAAAATTGCACCTGCTGCGGCTAAAGGAACGGCGATAGGCGTTTATAATACTTCGCAATCATTAGGTGTCTTTGTCGGCGGCGCATTGGGCGGCTATTTGTCGCATAAAGTAGGTTTTGCTAGTGTGTTTATTTTCTGTAGCGTCATGATGCTTTTGTGGCTAATATTGGCATATTCAATGCAAGCGCCGCCTGCAGTAAAAACTAAAATGTACAGCTTAGATGAAGATGCGCCTGAATTAACAACAGACGTGGCTGAGCTGTTAAAAGACAAGCTGCTAGCGCTGACAGGAGTGATAGAAGCCGTGGTATTGCCGCAAGAACGCACCGTCATATTAAAAATAGATAAATCGCAACATGGGGATGAAACCCAATTGCAAACACAAGTACATCAATTATTGAAGGGATAAAAAATGGCATCAGTCAATAAAGTCATCTTAGTGGGTAATTTAGGCCGTGATCCTGAAGTAAGATTCATGCCAAATGGCGAAGCAGTTTGTAACTTCAGCATTGCGACTACCGATAGCTGGAAAGATAAATCTGGCGCAAAGCAAGAGCGCACAGAGTGGCACAATATTGTGATGTATCGCAAACTTGCAGAAATTGCAGGTGAATACCTTAAAAAAGGTCGCCCAGTCTACGTAGAAGGCCGCTTACAAACACGTAAATGGCAGACTAAAGAAGGCCAAGATCGCTATACGACAGAAATCATTGCAGACCAAATGCAAATGCTTGGTGGCCGTGATGGAGCAGGTTCAAATGCTAGCTACGACGGCGCTATGGACCAAAGCAGTGGCGGCGGCGATTACGATCAAGCGCCATCAAATGCTAATCAATCATCAGCAAAACAAGCGCCAGCGCAATCAACCGCAAAAGCAGCGGCTAGCGGTTCAGGCTTTGATGATTTTGAGGACGATATTCCATTTTAGGAGCTACCTATTTAAATAAAAAAGCCAGCTATTAGCTGGCTTTTTTATTTAAATTGTATTTGTATTAAATTTGGCTGTTGGGATTCGCTAAGTCGTAAAATTAAGTGATCAAATAAGGTATAATTCGCGGTTATCTAACTGTTTAATGAGGTATTTATGCCTATTTACGATTACCAATGTACAGGTTGCGGCCATAAGGCTGAAGTCATGCGCAAAATCAGCGCGGCGAGTACTGAGGTTTGCCCATCATGTGGTGCTGAAACTTTTAGCAAACAATTATCTGCGCCTAGCTTTCAATTAAGCGGTAGTGGTTGGTATGCGACTGATTTTAAAAATGGCGGTAAACCTGCACCCGCAGCAAAAAGCGAGACTTCGACTGAAAAAAAGTCTGAAGTAGCAGCTGCACCAGCTGCTTGTGCTACAGGCTGTGCTTGCCACTAAACTTAATTGATTACTTGATTCACTAAAGCGCATGAAAAAATATTTTATTACTGGTTTGCTAGTATTAGTACCGCTATTTATTACGGTATGGGTGCTGTCTAGTGTTATCGGTATCATGGATCAAAGTTTGTTCCTATTGCCGATGAGTTGGCGTCCCAAGGCCTTGCTAGGCCATGAGATAGTCGGTATCGGCGCAGTGCTTACCGTGGTGATTATTCTTTTCACTGGCGTGGTAGCAACCAACTTTTTTGGTAAGCAGTTGATTAATCTGTGGGAAGCGATGCTGTCTCGCGTGCCCTTTGTAAAATCAATCTATGCCAGCGTGAAGCAAGTATCTGATACGCTGTTTTCAGATTCTGGTAACGCTTTTCGCCATGCGGTGTTAGTGCAGTTTCCACGACAAGGTAGTTGGACAATTGCCTTTATCACAGGTCAACCTGGTGGCGATATTGTGAATCACTTGCAAGGCGATTTTGTCAGCGTTTACGTCCCTACAACGCCCAATCCAACTGGCGGATATTTTTTAATGATGCCGCGTGCAGATGTCGTTGAACTTGATATGAGCGTGGATGAAGCACTGAAATACATTATTAGCATGGGCGTAGTTGCGCCTCCTAAAAAGCTTAAAACAAAATTAACTTAAAGCTAAAGAAATTTAAAGTAGTAAAGCCATTTAATTAACCGACTATTAACAAGAATTTAACATTATGCGTACACATTACTGCGGACATTTAAACCGCGAACACATTGGCCAAACAGTTACTTTATGTGGTTGGGCACACCGTCGCCGTGACCACGGAGGCGTGATTTTTATTGACTTGCGCGACCGTGAAGGTTTGGCGCAAATCGTGATTAATCCTGATGCAAAAGCAGCATTTGCTATTGCTGAATCAGTGCGTAGTGAATATGTGCTAAAAGTGACTTGTGTTGTTAATGCGCGCCCAGAAGGCGCAACTAATGCAAATTTGGCAACAGGCGAAGTTGAAATGATTGCCACTGAGATTGAAATTCTCAATGCTTCACTCACCCCACCATTCCAGTTAGATGATGAAAACCTCACTGAAACCGTGCGTTTAGAGCACCGTTACATTGATTTACGTCGCCCAGCGATGCAAAAAAACATGATGTTGCGCTATCGCGTTTCTAAAACTTTGCGCGATTATTTAGATACTAATGGCTTCATTGAAATTGAAACGCCAATGCTCACACGTTCAACCCCAGAAGGTGCGCGTGATTACTTGGTGCCTAGCCGTGTTCACGCTGGACAGTTCTTCGCGCTACCGCAATCACCGCAATTATTCAAACAATTATTGATGGTGTCAGGGTTCGACCGTTATTTCCAAATCACTAAATGCTTCCGCGATGAAGATTTGCGTGCTGACCGTCAGCCAGAATTCACGCAAGTGGATATCGAAACATCGTTCATGACTGAAAATCAAATCATGGACATCGTTGAAGAGATGATTCGTCAAATGCTTAAATCTGTGCAAAACGTAGATTTGCCAGCCACATTCCCACGGATGTCATTCCACGAGGCAATGACGCGTTACGGTTCAGATAAGCCAGATATGCGCGTAACGCTAGAAATCACTGAGCTTTCAGATGTGATGAAAGACGTAGATTTTAAAGTGTTTGCAGGCGCAGCCAATATGGTAGGTGGTCGCGTGGCGGCATTGCGTGTGCCAGGTGGCGCGGCAATTGCCCGTAGCGAAATTGATGCTTATACAGAATTCGTCAAAATCTACGGCGCTAAAGGCTTGGCGTACATCAAGATTAACGATGTAACAAAATTAAACGAAGAAGGCTTACAAAGCCCAATCGTTAAAAATATTCACGTGACAGCATTGCAAGCCATTATCGACCGTACTGGTGCGCAAAATGGCGACATCGTATTCTTTGGCGCAGATAAAGCTAAAGTGGTGAATGAAGCACTAGGCGCATTACGCCTTAAAGTAGGTCACGATAAAGGCCATGTTGACGGTCGCGCATGGGCGCCATTGTGGGTGGTTGACTTCCCAATGTTTGAACATGACGAAGAAAATGATCGTTGGGCTGCATTGCATCATCCGTTCACTGCACCAAAAGATGGTCACGAAGACTTACTCGTGACTAACCCAGGCGCTGCGCTTTCAAAAGCATACGACATGGTGCTAAACGGCTGGGAAGTGGGCGGGGGTTCAGTGCGTATTCATAAACAAGATGTGCAATCTAAAGTATTCGACGCACTAAAAATTAGCAAAGAAGAAGCCCAAGAAAAATTCGGCTTCTTGCTAGATGCCTTGCAATACGGCGCACCTCCACACGGCGGCCTAGCTTTCGGTTTAGATCGCTTAGTGACTTTGATGACAGGCGCTGAATCTATCCGTGATGTGATTGCCTTCCCTAAAACGCAGCGTGCACAATGCTTAATGACCAATGCGCCGAATGAAGTGGATGAAAAGCAATTGCGTGAGTTACATATACGCGTGCGCTCACAAACCCCTGCTGCGTAAAATGCACTCGCTTCACGATAACGTCGTTACATCCGCTTGCCGTACTACTCGTACTTTCTGCGCGGATGTGCCTAGTTATCGTATTGCGAATTGCATTTCAGCTAAATAAAGTGGAAAAGTGGCGCTTTTATTTAAGAGAAGCCATTTGCCAGTTAGAGTATGCAAAACGAAGCTATTCTGAGTTCCAAAAAGCAAAAGAACTTAACGATACTTTTTCAGTTTTTTATAATCTTCATCACTTTATTATCCATGTAACGAATGTAGATAAGTTGTTTGATGCTAAAGCTGGCACAACTAGAGAAGCCATTTTAAGAGGTTTCCCTAAGCTACCAGAGCTAGATTTAAAACCAATAAGAAAACTTAGAAATCACCTAGAGCATTTTGATGAAAGACTAGATACTTGGATTTTAAATCACGATGGTCATGCATTTTTTGACAATAATATTGTCACTGGATCAAAAGGCTTCCCTGGAAAAGTCTTTCTCAGAGCTTTGGATGGCTATACCTATAAATTTTATGGCGAGTCTTTTCAGCTAACACCAATTCTTGGTGTAATAGAAATGTTATGTTACCAGCTAAAACAAATTGATGAGCCGCAACTTTAATCAATAGCTGTTTACGTAAAAATTGAAATTCTAAACTCATGCCTATCAAATCCCTAATCCGCACCATCCCGCATTACCCTAAACAAGGTATTCAATTTCGTGACATTACCACTTTATTGAAAGACCCAATCGGCTCTCGCATGGTGGTTGATGCGCTGGCTCATCATTACGCTAATCAAAAAATAGATAAAATTGCGGGTATTGAAGCGCGTGGTTTTATCATTGGTGCGGCGCTGGCGTATAAGCTGTGTGTGGGTTTTGTGCCTATTCGTAAAGCTGGCAAGTTGCCTGCTGAAGCGGTTGGTCATGACTATGCCTTGGAATATGGCGCTGACCGAGTAGAAATTCATACCGATGCGATTGCTCACGGTGAGCAAGTATTGTTGGTAGATGATTTAATCGCGACGGGTGGCACGGCAGAGGCCGCTGCTGCGCTGATTCAGAAGCTGGGTGGTGTTGTCATGGGTTGCGCATTCGTGATTGATTTGCCTGATTTGGGCGGCTCGAAACGTTTGGTTGAAAAAGGACTCAAACCTTTTTCTTTATGTGAGTTTGAAGGTGACTAATGCTTTACGTATTTAGACTGCATCTTGCGCTGGCAGCTAATTTCACACAAACTGTCAGAACATACTTAAACTAGATTACTAAAACATTATGCCCGTTACCGAAATCAATCACATTAACCTCCGCGCGACTCGTGACATGATGCAGGTGTTACGCGATTTTTATTGTGATATTGTTGGTTTAAAGGTCGGTCCACGCACAGCGACTACCAGCTATGGTTTTTGGCTTTATATTGGCGGCAATGATGTGGTGCATATTGCTGAATACAATAAAGGTGTTGGCGCGCCAGATTTGCATGTGAATGGCACTTATGATCATGTCTCATTTACCTGTACTGATATGCCCGCTACCGAGGCGCATTTAACGGGGCATCAAGTGCCGTATACCACCCGAGTATTAATGAATGGCGTGCGGCAAGTTAACTTTAAAGACCCTGCAGGCAATGGCATTGAACTTAACTTTGAAGAGTTTCGAAATCTATAGTGGCTGATATACAAATGTGTGTTGTGTGACTTGCATCACATACAAGCGCTTGAATAAAACTAAAATGTGATTCTGTAGTCTTAATAAGTAATGGCTGATTTGGCAAACAGTCAACTTTTAGCACAACAAAATAGTGGATATGAAAAATGATGAACTTAAACAAAACATTATCGGGAGTGCTAGCTAGCATTATTTTGCTGCTGACCAGTGCTTCTGCTTTTGCTGAGCCCGATCCTAAATTATGGCCGGTGATGAAAGAAGCCTTTTTTGCAAAACGAGATATGCAAGAAGTGGATTTTATTAAAATAGAGGCGCCGCGTCGTGCTGAAAGTGGTGCGCAAGTGCCTGTGACTTATAGCGTGGATAACGCCTCAGCCAATGGTGTGAAAATCACCAAATTGTATGCTTTTGTTGACGCTAATCCGATTCCATTAACGGCAACTTACCATTTGACTGATGCGCTGGGCAACTTTCAGTTAGCCACACGCATCCGCTTTGAAACCGATGCATTTGTACGTTTAGTAGGTGAAGATGCTAACGGTAAGTTATACCTTGCCTCTCGTGAGATTCGTGCGGCTGGCGGTTGTGGTGGTACGGTTGAAGGTGATGAAGCGGCGATTCGTGCCAGCGCAGGAAAAATTAAATTTAAGGTCGATGAGCCAGCAACTATAGGCGGCGTTACCTCCACCACTTTTAACATCAAACATCCTATGCGTACAGGCTTACAGCGCGAACTAGTTTCTCAAGGGTTTGTACCAGCGTTCTACATTAAAAAAACTGAGTTTTCATATAACGGAAAACCCGTGTTAACCATAGATGTGGGTGTAGGCACGGCGGAGGATCCCTATTTCAAATTCAACTTTGTACCAGATGCAGCAGGTAAATTAGAGGTGACGGCTACGGATAATGAAGGCAAGACTTTTGTTCAGCAAGTCGATGTGAAAAGTTAAGTTTAATTTAGCGATTGAAAAGGCTTCCAGCGGGAAGCCTTTTTTATTTTTGGCGGTGCTAAAATAGCTGGAATATAGCTAACTTCCAATATGGCGTCATACCAGCATAGGTTTGTATCCAGTCAATGTGGCGTTCACGAATGGTTGTTTAATGCAAGAAAGCTAGTGTCCGCCCTGCCTAGATTCCAGCCTTCTCTGGAATGACGGTAGTGATGATTGAAACTTCAATCTCCCATCTCACATTATTTAGATGGCTAGCTATAAGTCGTCATTCTTAAGTATGGCGAAGACTTTAATATTTCGGAGGCAATAATGAAAAGCTATCGTAAAGAACTATGGTTTAACCCACCAACTCGCGTGGCGTTTATTCGTATCACCGAGCAAGTGAATGAATGTTTAGGCGAAAGTGGTGTAAAAGAAGGTTTGGTGCTGATTAATGCCATGCATATTACGGCCAGTGTCTTTATTAACGATGATGAGCGCGGTTTGCACCATGATTACACGCAGTGGCTAGAAAAGCTTGCTCCGCATGAGCCTGTGAGCAGTTATCGTCACAATGATACAGGTGAAGATAATGCTGATGCCCACATGAAGCGCCAATTGATGGGGCGTGAAGTGGTGGTAGCGATTACTGAAGGTCGTTTGGATTTTGGACCTTGGGAGCAGATTTTTTATGGCGAATTTGATGGACGCAGAAAGAAACGCGTTTTAGTTAAAATTATTGGTGAGTAGCTGATTGCGTTGCAGTACTTTGAGATCAAATAAAAAAAATAGGCTTATGCCTCTTTTTTTTATTGCTTAATTTAAGGAGCCGGAAAGATATAGTTGACATTATTAATGAGAATGATTATCATTAATAATAAATTAACGATACGGAAAGTTAATCATGAAAAAACAGCTAATCATCAGCCAAGCAAAGTTGGCTGGCAATCAAGAATGCAAAGTGCTCTATAACAAAGCAAAGGACATGATTGAGTTAGAGGTTGGCGGCACTTCATTAAGATTTGAAGCACGAAACTTTTTTATGATGAACGAGATGCTGCGTAAAGCGGCGGCTAAGCTGGTCATGCAAACCGAATTACATCATGCGTAAGCTAGCATCATGGTAATTGCTTATTTATTAGGATGAAAACGATGAGAACTAAGAGTCAACACTCAAGAATGCTTTTATCTAAAAATGAAGGTGGTGCGATTACATTTTGTGAAGACTGTGATGTGCTGGAGCTGGAAATTGGCGCAGTCAGTCTAAGGATAGATTCATCCTCATTGGAGCTATTAAATAAATTAATGAATGAAGCTACAACAAGCATGAAAACATATAAGCAAGAAAAAGCTAGGTTTACGCAGGCGATGGAACAAAACTTTGGCTTGCATTAAGCGTTAAGTTATCAATAAACATAGGATTTAATTTACAAATGATAATTGTTATCATTTTTGTTTGTATTTAAGTGGTATTCACGAACAATTTAAATAATGAAGAATGAAATGCTTAGCCAATTAGAGATTGATCACCTAAATAAAGAGACGCCCCAAAATGTTGCCAGAAATCGAGTGGTCACGGGTGAGGTGTTATTTTCTGGCGCTCGTGAATTGGTCATTAAGCATGCAGGTGAAGACTATAGTTTGCGATTGACTAATCAAGGCAAGCTAATTTTAACTAAGTAGCTAGAGTGTGTTGCAATTATAGTAAGTTGCAATAGGAAATGAAAATCAACATATGCAAACCTTAACCCTAGTAAGTAATAATGCAGATTGTGGCTTTAAATTTGAAGGCCAGTTTCTTCATATGATGAGCAGCGTAATCAGCATCAAAAGCAAGATAATGTGGGTGGCGTTTATGCCTGGAAAGTAAAGGGGTTAGCATCTGCTCACGCTGAGCATGCCCATCATGCTAAAAAAGCGACAAGCTCTTACGGAGTGTTGGTATTGGTGGTGTGCGCTCACGTCATTGCGGTATTAGCGCTAATAAATGCTAAGGCGACTCAACCCGTCATTAAAGATTTGCAAGTGCCGATGATGGTGAGTCTGGTGGCTAGTCCTGCGCCAGAGCCTGAAGTTGTACCTTTAATGCAAACACCGACGCAGACTTTAGTTAAGAAGCCAAAACTGAATAATTAAAGGGTCTGTCCTAGATAACTAGCCCATATGTTTCTTAACCCATTGTTTTATTTGTAATAACTGTGCTTGTAGTGATGGGTTATTAAAACGCCACTCGCAC
>JAYTRW010000361.1:0-1141 GCA_043745985.1 Methylotenera sp. | reverse complement strand
TAAGTTATTAGTAAATTCAGGAGGACCACCACCCCAAACCTACGCTTGGACGGGACCAAATTCATTTAACTCAACCTTAGAAAACCCAAGTATTCCTTCGGCTACTCTGTTGGCGAGTGGGACGTATCAATTAACCGTTAGGAGTTTTGAAGGTTGTACGGCTTCGGCAACAACTTCGGTAACGGTAAATGCTCTTCCTGTATTAAATCCAAGCAGTAATTCACCCGTTTGTTCGGGACAAACGCTGTCTTTATACGCCAAAGGAATGAACGCTCCAGGCGACAATGATTCTTACGTTTGGGCAGGGGTAAACAATTTTACTGCTAATACCCAAAACCCCAATATTGGCAATGTCACCTTAACCGCTAACGGAATTTATACCGTGAGTGCCACCAACTCAGCAAATTGTTCTGCCACGGCAACGGTTTTGGTTACGGTGAAGCAAACGCCTACTTTGGTGATTTCTAATTTTACCAATCCTACGCCCGAGAATAATCCCGACGGTACTATTTCTTTCACCACTAATTTACCCAATGGCAATTTTGCCTTGAGTTACAGTTCAACGGGGAGTCCAAAAGATGTGATGGTTGCTAATGGAGCGTTTACGTTGGGCGGTTTGGTATCGGGGGTTTATGCCAATTTTGCCGTTACCAATGATGGTTGTACGGGCAGAAACAATACGGAAGTTAGGTTGTTGAGTACGCCCTTCACCTTGGTCAAAAGTATTGCTTCGGGCAATTGGGAATCAAGCACCACCTGGAACGTAGGCAGAGTACCCAAAGCGGGCGATGTGGTGATTGTGGATACGGGTCATACAGTAACAGTTAATGCGAACGGAAATGTGAAAGATGTAGAGGTGAGGGGACAGCTAATTTATGGTGTGGTTGGTATTGTGATTAATCTTGGACTTTAATCAAACTTTTCTCAAATTCATGAAAACGTACCAACAAAAAGGCAATAATTCGCTACTAATTTTGAATCATAAAACTTCGGTTAAATTGTTGATTAGCAACGTTGTATTGATAAAAGGAGACATCAATTATTCAATCTTCTGCATGAAAGAAGGGCAAGAGAAATTAATACCACATACCATCAAGTTTTTTGAAAATCATTCAGAAACCCACGGATTCTTACGGATTCA
>JAYTRW010000360.1:0-1149 GCA_043745985.1 Methylotenera sp. | reverse complement strand
TGGAGTTACGCAAAAGTAGTAAATTAGCGTAGGATCACATTTTTTAAACTTAAGGTTATGAGGGATGAATTTCTCGACCTATATAGTGATTACTTGCTTGTAGAGAATCGCTATGCTACCGCCACTGGTCTATCGGCAAGTCTTGACCAACGGATCAGCCATGATAAGATCACGCGGTTCTTATCTGAAAAGGAATACGATAGTAAAGTGTTGTGGGGAGTGGTGAAAAAGAAAGTAAGGGAAGTGGAGCAAAATGATGGCATTATAATTTTTGATGACACGCTTTCGGAGAAGCCCCATTCAGAACAGAGCAGAATAGTGAATTGGCATTTTGATCATAGTAAGGGACGTTGCCTAAAAGGGATCAGCATCCTGAACATGCTTTATACGGTATCGGAGATGAGCATACCGATCGGCTTTGAGATCGTGAAAAAAGAAGTTGAGCACATTGACCCGAGCACAGAGAAATCAATACGGAAAAGGGGTCAGAACAAAAACCAACAGATGCGTAAACTCTTGGAACAAGCCGTGAACAACAAGGTGGTTTTTAAATGGGTGATTGCCGATATTTGGTATGGAGGGACTGAAAACATGGGATTTATAAAGGATAAGTGTAAGCGGGATTTTATTGTGCCGCTCAAAAAGAATCGAAAAGTAGCTTTGAGCGAGACGGCTAAAAATCGAGGGCACTACGTACCGATCGGGTCGCTCAAGTTGGAACCGGGTGCTCGACTCCGGGTGTATTTAAGGGGAATTGATTTCCCCGTTACACTCATTAAGGACATCTTCATAAACGGGGATGGTAGTGAAGGCATCCAGTATCTGGTTTGTTCTGACCTGACGGTTACGTATCAGCAAATTATCAGCCTCTATCAAAAACGGTGGAAGGTTGAAGAGTACCATCGTTCATTGAAAAACAACAGTGCGTTGTCCGCCTCACCGGCTAGGAACGTAACAACGCAAAGCAATCACATCTTCGCCAGTATGGTGGCCTTCTTCAAACTTGAAATGATGAAACAGAAAAACAACTTAAACCACTATGCCATGAAATCACAGATACAGTGGTCGGCTCTAAAAGCAGCTTTCAAAAAACTTGCCGAGCTTAAGCCAGACTATCAACTCTCTTTTGACTATGCGTAACTCCAGTTA
>JAYTRW010000359.1:0-1150 GCA_043745985.1 Methylotenera sp. | reverse complement strand
GTTAAACCAAAACCAGCAACATTAACTGTAGCGCCTAAGTCAAAAGCTTCAGCACGGTCAGAAGTACGACCAGCAATTGTTCCTGAACCGTTTGAGTTCGCAACTTTTTGTGTTAAACCAGAAACCCAAACTTTATCAGCGAAATCGCCAGCCCATGCGTAAGAAGCTTTACCTTCAAATGCTGGCTGTGAACCGCCACGAGCAAATGTGCCAGCTGGTGTATTTGAACCAACTGAAGCTGGATCCCAAGATTGAGTCACACCAGCAGTGAAGCTAAAGCCATTCCAGTTTGGTGATGTGTAAGCAATTTGTGATTTCCAGTCAGCATACATATAACCAGCTCCGATACCACCTAGAGTTGTTGTATTACCTGCTAAAGCACCTGCGCCGTGACCAACACCCAACAATGTCATGTCGTTCAAGATAGCGTCTGAAGCATAGATGCCTAAGTCTTTACCTAGTTTGATAGAACCCCATGAAGCATCACCGAATGTCAAGAATGCTTGACGGTTTTCTTGTTGAGCAGCTTGGTTACCTGAACCAGTTGTTGAAGCACCTGGATTAATGCTGATTGTGAAAGCAACATCTAAGTCGTTTTGACGAGTTTTACCAGAAACAGATAGGTAGTTTGGTAACAAACCTGTAGTGATGTTTGATGCTGTTTTTGTGCCTGTTGAGTTAGCAGCAGTACCACTTACACGTGTAGATATGTAGTACAAGCGTTTACTGCACCGCCGACGCTATTGCTATCTTTATACATTAGTATTATATTGTATACATCGTAATGCTATTGGGAGTTCAAAATGGAAAGCGCTATTCTCACACTTCGTCTAAATACAGACACCAAAGACAAATTGGATAAACTTGCATCAGCTACTCATCGCACTAAATCATTTTTAGCGGCCGAAGCTATCAATCGATATTTGGAAATCGAAACTTGGCAAATAGCTGAAATTGAACAAGCATTGATCGAAGCAGATACGAGAGATTTTGCCAGTGATGCGCAAGTTGCAATGGTGGCATCAAAGTATGCAAATTAGATGGCTAAATCGTGCCCTTCTAAATTTAGATGCTGAAGCTGCCTATATTGCACAAGACAATCCACAGGCAGCTAAAGATTGCGTAAATCACATACTAAAATCGGTTCAAC
>JAYTRW010000358.1:0-1155 GCA_043745985.1 Methylotenera sp. | reverse complement strand
GACATTCAACTAACGGCTGGATTAGCCCTGTCGACTTTGAAGCAAAGTATTACAAAAGTATTGAGGGGTTGCTTGTCTAATT
This sequence comes from Methylotenera sp., assembly GCA_043745985.1. Taxonomy (GTDB): domain Bacteria; phylum Pseudomonadota; class Gammaproteobacteria; order Burkholderiales; family Methylophilaceae; genus Methylotenera. The sequence continues at coordinate 1,073 of JAYTRW010000358.1, read as the reverse complement.
TTATGGCTAGGTTCAGAGACCAACAAAAAAGCATAGTCACTTCATCACCCTAGTTAAGTAAAGCTTATCAATATTAATGGAAATTATTCACATTTAATTTGCGGTTTACAGCGTAACTTTAGTAATTAAAGGCAGGAATCAATTGATTAAACTATTACCCGCATACATCACTATTATCGTGGTGATGTTCGTTTTGGATCTCGTTTGGCTAAGCATGTTGGCGGAACCTCTTTATCAAGCTGGTATTGGACATCTGATGGCCGCTAAACCCAATCTAATGTTTGCAAGTTTATTTTATCTTGTTTACGCATTAGGACTTATGCGGTTCGCTGTGATACCCAGTATTGCTGCGAGAGGAATAAAAAATACTTTTGTCGCTGCTGCAGTATTTGGATTTTTTATATACGCAAGCTACGACTTAACTAATTTAGCCTTGTTGAAAGATTGGCCACTTAGGCTATCTGTTATAGATATTGCTTGGGGTACTTTATTAAGTGGAGTCAGCGCATCGGTTGGTAAGCTAGTTTTAAATAAACTGGGCAAATCTAAATAGACTCTTGATGCTTTAAATCAGACGAATATTTTTATTCGTCATGAACGATTCCAGCTATTTAATTTCGGTAATGTTAAGCTTTCGCTTAGAGTATAAGTTTACTTACTCAAGTATTTTATCCGTAGTAAACATAAAAGCAGCTTTATGTATTTATGGGTGACTAATTTAAATGGAATATACTTCATACCAATCAACACTCATTTTCACGCCTACTTCAGTCGGCCTACGCCCCAATAATTCAGGCAGCATGTTTTTTGCAGGCACGTTATAGCCTTGCATTAACTCAAAATGGCCAAATGACAATGGCGTCCAAGCCAGCAAGTCAAAAATATGGCTAAATAATCGCACCACAATTTTAGGCGCTGCTATTTGCAAAGCGCGTGTTTGCCTAATTTGAGTGCGCAATTTAGTCAGGTACTGCTCAATAGCAAAGACTTCATTGCCACCAAGTTCGATTACTTTTGGCAGCTTATCAAACTCCATTTGACATAGATTAGCTACCGCCTCGCCCAAATCGCTG
>JAYTRW010000357.1:0-1156 GCA_043745985.1 Methylotenera sp. | reverse complement strand
GAGAAATTCCACGGTTTGCAAGATCAAGAAGTTAAATATCGTCAACGTTACGTTGATTTAATTACCTCAGAAGAAACACGTGCAACTTTTGTGGCGCGAAGCAAGGTCGTTTCGGCAATTCGTAACTTTATGATTCAAAATGAATTCTTAGAAGTTGAAACACCGATGTTGCACCCGATTCCAGGGGGTGCTTCAGCTAAGCCGTTCATTACGCACCACAATGCTTTAGATATGCAAATGTACATGCGTATCGCCCCAGAGTTATATTTGAAACGTCTTGTTGTAGGCGGTTTTGAGCGTGTGTTTGAAGTGAACCGTAATTTCCGTAACGAAGGCTTAAGCGTTCGTCATAATCCAGAATTTACCATGATGGAATTTTATGCGGCTTATACTGATTACCAATGGTTGATGGACTTTACTGAAAACTGTATTCGTACCGCAGCTATCGCAGCACGCGGCACCGCGGTGTTGGAGTATCAAGGTCGCGAGTTGGATTTAAGTAAGCCATTTCAACGCTTAACAATAGTAGGCGCGATTCTAAAATACGCACCGGAATATAACTTAGAGCAATTAAATGATGTAGTCTTCTTGCGTGCTGAAATTCTTAAACACGGTACAAAACCATTTGACCATGCAGGCTTAGGTGCATTGCAATTAGCCTTATTTGAAGAAACCGCTGAAAGCCAATTGTGGGAACCAACTTATATTATTGACTACCCAGTTGAAGTTTCGCCATTGGCACGTGCATCTGACAAAAACCCAGAAATCACGGAGCGTTTTGAGCTATTTGTGACTGGTCGCGAAATTGCAAATGGTTTCAGTGAATTGAACGACGCTGAAGACCAAGCTGCGCGTTTCCATGCGCAAATGAAAGCCAAAGAAGCGGGTGACCATGAAGCCATGTTCTATGATGCAGACTTTATTCGCGCCTTAGAATACGGCATGCCACCAGCAGGCGGTTGCGGTATTGGTATTGATCGTTTAGTGATGATGATTACCGACAGCGCAAGTATCCGTGATGTGATTTTATTCCCGCACATGCGCGCTGAAAGTTAACTCAATGTAATATTTTCATCTTATAAAAAGATGATTTTAAAGCGCCTATTAGTGAAATCTAATGGGCGTTTTTTATTGTTGTAAATGCGCAACGTTTATG
>JAYTRW010000356.1:0-3978 GCA_043745985.1 Methylotenera sp. | reverse complement strand
TACCGTGCAAGGCAGTCACGCGCTCACGCATACCACGCAATCCAAATGAATTTGATTTTAAGGTATCACTAGACTTAATTCCTACACCATTATCACTAATCGTCAATATGATGTCGTGCGCAAAGGCGCCCAAATCAACACTCACATGCGTTGCCTTAGCATGTTTGGCAATGTTAGACATGGACTCCTGAAAAATTCTAAACAAGGTGATTCCTTGGTCTGTAGAAACAGGGATTTCTGACTGATTACAAGTAAATTTGCATGTAATGCCCAACTGCTTCTCAAACTCCTTGGCTTGCCACTCTAGCGCTGCAACAATACCTAAATCTAAAACATTAGGCCTTAAATCGCTAGAGATTCTATGTACCGCTTCAAAAGTACTATCCAATATAGACTCTAAACCTTGCGCTTGCTCAATGGTCACATCCTGACCTTTAGACAGTTTATTAATAATGGAAGACAGACCCATTTTAATAGCAGTGAGATTGCCACCTAGGTCATCATGAATCTCCCGTGCAATTGCACTACGTTCTTGCTCTTTAATCTTTTGCATGTGTGCGGTTAGCTCTACAAGCTCACGTTGCGATTTTTCAATTTCATGCTTAGCGTTTTTGCTTTGCGTGATATTGGTCATAATACCCTCCCATTGCACCACACCATTACCTAACACTCTAGGCACAGCACGCAAATCAAGCCATTTATTATCTTGCCAACCATCAATCCAAACTTTTCCTTCCCAGTTCATCAAACTAAGATTGGTGGTAGATTGCTCAAGACGTTTACGTAACACGCTACGATCTCTTGCATTCATCATGGAGTATAACAAACTGGAATCTTCTTTTAAATCCTCCGCATTTAAACCAAGTAGCGCTTTGCAGCCATCAGTAAGATTAATAAATTTCATTTCACCATTACTATCTAGCTGAAATTGGAAAACTAGCCCTGGAGTATTAGCCACCATAGTTTGAGAGCGTGTTTCATTTTCACTTAGATCTTTCTTAGCACCTGATTCACCAGCGTGTTGACCAGTAGTAATTTCAGCAACCTCATTTTTAATGATTAATATAAAGGTTTGTTTAGCTGAAGGCAAAACCATGAGCCGCAACTTGTTATGTTTAATATTGCCAATAATAGGCGTTTGCTCTTGTAATACTTCAACAAAATAAGAATGGTGACGGTGACTTTCAGCATGACTTTTTAGCATGCTTTCACTCACGCCCAGCAAACTATCTAAATCATGTTCTTTTAAACTTTCAAGATCGTAAGCGGTATCCTTAAACGCGCTGTCACTCACGTAAACAAGTTGCATAGAAGATACATTAAGAACGTACACCTCATCTGTCACGCCGAGCAATAGGGCATCTAACAGTAAAGAGGTATCTGGCAATTGAGACAAATTAGCTACCTTTTATAAGTGTGAATTTACAATCAAAGAGTATTATCAATTAATACTCATCGTAATTCAAATTTGGCATTAAGTACAAAATTATTAAATAAAATTTAGCTTACTTTTATCGCTTGAGTTTTGCTTGAATTTTGTTTGAACTTTACTCTTGACCTTTGCTAAAGATAACTTCAATTAGCTTCTAATAAAGTCGCCATTAATGAAATCACTAGTTTTGCGAGCCATTTCTAAATCAACTTCTGTCATTACACGGTTTTTACCAGATTTTTTAGCAAGATACATCGCTTGGTCAGCCCTGTTTAAAACAGTAGCTTGCTCTTCAGTTTCTTTAAATAAGGCAATACCTGCACTAAAAGTGATCAGCAATCGCTCATTATTGCCTAAAAAAAACTGCTTGGTTAAAGCACGCTGTAATCGTGAAATAGTCTCAACAGCCGAATCAATACTGGTATCTGGCAATAATATGACGAACTCCTCCCCACCAAATCGTGCTGCAATATCGATTGGCCGCAAGGTTTCTTGTATCACCTTGGCTAAGTGCTGCAAGGCGGTATCGCCCACTTGATGCCCATAGTTATCATTAAAGTTCTTGAAGTCATCTACATCTAACAATGTCACACATAGCGAGCTAGCGCCGCGTTGCGCGCGCGATATTTCCCTCAGCATGGCTTCATCTAGGCCGCGCCGATTAAGCACACCCGTCAATTGATCTATCAACACCTTTTCACTTAGTTGAGATAATTCAGCTTGCAGTTGGAGTATTTTCTGCTGCGCTACCTCGACCTCTGCACTCTGCTGCATCATAGAATCACGCGACCGCACAATATCGGTTTGCATCGCATGCGTATCTTTCATTAAGCCCTCTAACAAGATATTAATTTTTGCGATATCATCAGTTTCGGCCAGTTTATTAGCATAGTGCCCTACTTTACTTTGATAGGTATCGGTAGAGTTAGTCATATGGCTAAGGCGGTCAACAAACGTAGCAATCATGCTTTTGAATGCATTTTTAGCATCTGCCAAACTATGTTTAAGCATGCCTTGCTTGAAAATGACCTCTTTCAGACTTTTTTCGGCATCGACAATCAACGCTCTATCTAAAGGACCCGAAATGATAGTTTGAACAAATGTCACTTGTCCACGCACCCATTGATCATCGGCTACTAACTCACCAATATTATCAATCAGCAACTTAAGCAAACTCAATAAATCTTGCTTAATACCCTCCTCATTTGCGCCAATTATCTCGACTCTCACTAAGAGTGCTCTAAATTGTTTAACGACGACTTGCCATTCTTTTAGTTTTCGTGCTTTTTCAGACAGTGAAAATATCTGTTCGGCCTCTTCTTTTAGATCTGGATAACCATCTAATCTCGGGATTAAACCGTGATTAAGCGATTGCTTTAACATATCTTGCAATGCTCGAAATGTTTCTTGAAATTGGTCTGGTTCATAGCCAATATTAAGCACTTCTGGCAACACTAAATTTGGTATGCTTAAACCTGAACCTCCCAAAGCAGGAGTTTCCAAAGCCGCATCACTTAAAACTGAAGCATCACCTAAACTAAGCAGCTTACCTTCAGCTTGCGCTATGACTTCAATCCCTTTTGAAGACGACGCATCTGAGACGCCATAGGTTTTCCAATTATTGGCCAACGCTTGCAATTTTTGTGCTAAATGTGGATCACTGCCAAAGTTAATCAACACTTTTTCTAACGCTTCTTTTTTCCTTGTAACATCCAACCCAAATTGCCTAGCATCCCAATGTTGAATGAGCTCGCGGATCGCATCAGGCCATTGCTTGGATAACGCCACATTCGCATCTATACTGTCGTTCAACAATATAGGCAAGTCAGCCCAGTTTTCCTGCTTTAATAATTTATCCCAGCGATTAATCCATTTACTTTGTTCTGTCGTTTCATTAGGTAGTTGTTTAAGTGCTTTTCTAATGGCTGACTCAGCAGTTTCTTTGACTGTAATACCGGCTATTTCATTGTAAATAAGCAAGTAATTATCTGGCGAAGGGACAACACGTCGCAATGCCATTTGCTTAAAGGCTTCACGCGCTATATCTAGCGGCACGAGTGCAGGTTTGCTTTGTTTACTTGGATTAGACATGGCTTGGTTAATTTAAAAACGTCTCTCTAAATAAATATAATGAGAATCAATTCATTACAGTCAAAAATGGATATATTTATCATTTTCCAACTTATGCAAAAAATCAAATGCAAATTTAGGAATGCTTTTATCTGTCTATTTTAGAAAAATATTCTCTTAAGCTTTGCAGTTTATGCGTCAAAGTATTGTAAAATTGCGTTTGGCGGGCCTCCCCGCATTGTGAAGTAGCCAATCTGGTCAGGTGCGGAAGCAAGCAGCCACAACTATTAAGCAAGTGCCGGGGTAAGGGCTCGCCTCTTTATTTCTAGGTAACATGGATTTTTGGCCTATCTGGTTGTTGCTACATGTGAATTACATTGCGTAATCTAAATTTTCAGCTAAAGTTGAGCCTATGTCTTATCAAGTCTTAGCCCGTAAATGGCGTCCGAAATCATTTGAAACCTTAGTCGGGCAAG
>JAYTRW010000355.1:0-3981 GCA_043745985.1 Methylotenera sp. | reverse complement strand
AGGATTACGGCTATCGTAAGCGGTTTATGTGTTAATTTGAATTGACCGAAACCTATGATGTTCAAATCACTGCCTTTTGCTAAAATCTCAACTAATTTTGGTTTGACAACAGTTACTTTCTTTTCTGCTTTTGATATCGGCAATTCCTCTACTTGGTAGTTAGTTTCTTAAATCCTATTAAAAGGGGTGATGAGACACTAAAGCACAAGTTTATCAAGGTCAAACAGAAATCATCAAAAGAAGACGTACTTATTCTGCGTGCTTATTTACAAAATTAAGGAACAATACCAATGACCAACTCACAACGCAGAGCGCTTGCCCGAATGGCTGAAATAAACTCAGCAAATAACGGCAGCACGCCTGCTTCAACCCATAGTAGTGCATTCAACCCTAATGAGGCAGGCGCGTATTACCTGGTAACTGTTGAGACTGTCAGCAAAATCATCAAGCAATTTACCAAAGACATTGAACCTCTAAATTATACCTACGTCATCACCACTATTCTTTTTGAACAAGATTCCGATACTAGCAAATGGTTCTGGTTCGATGGTAAGGAAAAGTTATCTCCACGTAAAAATCAGAATACCTGGCGGCTTGGCAGTAAGGTACTTTACGACACACGAGTATTGGCAGAGGCTGAACTTCAGCGGATGATGGCCAAAAATGGTGACCGTGTTACCAAGGTACATGACTTACCAGACGATTTGACTCATTTGAAAAAAATCCGTAGTGTCAACCATCCAGATCGCAATAACCCCGATTCCGACCATGATCTTTATCAGGCGGTTATCGAGAAAATTGACAGAATGCGTTTGGTAAGTGCTTGAGGCGCCCTATGAACTTCTATTATTTGGAAGCTATGACCAGAACTGGGAAGTGGACGGATTAAAAGTATGAGATGCCTGGCACTAAGCAATGCGTGCTTTGGACAGTGAACTCAACCAGTCTATGTAACATATAGCCCAGTTCGATATCAGTAAAATTAATTTACCTAAGAAGGACTAGAATCAATTCTAGCGCCATGTCTTTTAATTGAAATTAGAGTTATTTAAACTAAGAGAGGGATTATTATGCCGATTGAACTTATTTGCTTGGTGTGGGCAGTTGTATTGGGCCTAGCGCATATTCTAATAGCAGGCCAAGCACGCACTCATGAACTAGGCACAAAATGGAATACAAGCGCGAGAGACGGTGTCCAGCCTGCTCTCAGTAATATGTCTAATCGACTATTAAGAGCACAAGCAAACTTTTTTGAAACGTTTCCTCTATTTGCAGCGGTCATATTGATAACGGCTACCACTAAACTTTTTTCTTCTTATAGCCAATGGGGAGCACTTTTATATCTTGCTGCGAGGATAGTTTACTTTCCACTCTATGCATATGGAGTAGCTTACATTCGCACAGTGGCTTGGTTGATTTCATTGATAGGCATATTGCTGGTGTTATGCCCTCTCATTTTTTAAATGAATTGTGAGGATTGCCTTTTTATTTTGGTGAAATGTAATTAGATTTTAATCGATAAAAAATCGCATCATGAATAATAGGGACATAATGACACGTTGAAACTTAGGGGATGACCTGTGAACCGTCCCTGACAAATTACCTTCCTAAGTTTTGTATAGGCACGCCGTTTGACTTTAATATAAATTATAGAGTCAAATTAAACCGCTAATTTTAGCTTTTCCTTTTCTGTATCTGCTAATACTTGCATGTAATTTCCGCCTTTTAATCAATTGATTCCAACAAACCAGCAATAAGGGTTAATTCATGTCGTTGAGACTCCAACTCTGCATCCAACCAAGGTGAATGAATAGCTACATTATCAGCAAGTAAAGCTTTAGTCTTATCGCGCTGTATTTGTAACTCCTTTTCATTACCTAACAAAGCATGTAACAGACATAAGTAATATAGGGCTGGCAAAAAAGTGGCGCTCATTTGTGCACTATGCTCCCAAGAATCAAGGGCTTTATCATAATTTTTCAGGACCCAATAGCATTGACCTAAAACCCAGTGGCACCATGGAGATGAGCGTGGGTTTAGTCTCAATGCTGTTTCTATGTAAAATAAACCTTCTTTTCCTTGCCCCGATGAAGCTAGTATTTGTGCTAGAAACAAATAAGCTTCAGCATTATTGGGATCCATCGCCACGGCTTTTTTAACACTAGTAATTGCTGGTGTAGCCTCTTTTCGCCAGTAGTGAACCCACCCAAGGACTGCATGTGCATGTGATAACAACGGATCAATTGCAACTGCACACTTTGCATGCGTAAATGCTTGAGAAAATGCCGTTGCGGTATCGTCAGTGAAGCGCATAATCCACTGAAACATCAAAGAGCGAGCTAACCAAGCATGTGCAGCGGCATAGTCCTTATCCAATTCAATTGCATAGCAGAAAAACTTTTGTGCGGCGGTTGTTGTTTTCGTTGTATATTGCCAATGCTGCTCAATACCTCTTAGCAAAGCGTCGTGTGCTTCAATATTTTTTGTACCTTCGTGACCAAAGCGCTCGGCTTCCGCACTCGCTAGTTTTATTTGTAGTGCGCCTGCAATACTTCGTGCCAACTCATCCTGCATGGCAAATATATCTTTTAGCTCACAATCATAACGCTCAGACCAAAGTGGGACATTGTTGTTTGTAGTCACTAACTGAACGCTCACTCGCATTCGCTCGTCATTTTTTTGGACACAACCCTGTAAAAGATGGGTTACGCTAAGTTCATCGCCAATTTCTTTATCAGATTTTGTTGAATTTCGATATGTGAAAGAAGAGTGCCGTGAAATGATCAGCAAGCCAGAAAGACGCGAGAGTTCGGAAATAAGCGTATCTGTGACACCGTCAGCAAAATAATGTAGATCTGCCACATCGCCAATATTGGTAAAAGGTAGTACTGCGAGGGAGGGAGTTATTTCTGTGAGAGGCTTACTGTCATTTTGCTGACTTATTAACTGACTTAGAGCTGCTGATGGTACACGATGAGTAATTAAAATACCGTAACTACCTTTAGGTAGCTCTACTAGGTACTCATCAGTAAGTCCTAAATCATCATAGTATTCACGCAATTTGTTGCGTAGGCGCGTAGCTTCTACCCGCACAATCGCATCCAAGCTTGGGTCAAAATCGCCTTTGCGATCGAACACGTCAATTGCAATAGTGTAGCCTTTTAAACGGCAAGCATCGCCATTAAGCGTATTGGTGACGAGGTAATCTAAAAAGCGTTGTTGGCGAGGCGATCCAGTAAAAAAGCTGCTAGCCAGCATGCTAGCGACGCAAGCGCGTATCTTTTCTTGTTCTGCGTCGCTCCACTGTTGCATTAAGTCGCCCCTAAGCTTTTTTTGTTGCTTGTAACAGTGTTAGTTGCACCAAGTAACTGTTACTAACTGTGAATCATCATAGCAAAAACAGACAATACATGCACTCACCTAATTAATTTGAAGTAGGTGCCAATCAAATTTAAAGGATAACTAAAATGAACTTAGCTCAATCATGTTTTAAATCACTAGCCACTTTAACTTTACTTAGTTGCGTCTCTTTGAATGTTTATGCGGAATCTGGTATTACCAGCGGTAGCTCGGCATTAACTTACAGCAACAGAAGAGTTGTCCAAATTCCAAATACCAATGGAGAAATGCTACAGCTTGCCACAGTGAAAGGTACGCTCAATAGCGCTGGCCCAATGGATGGAGGTAGTGTAGTCAATGAAGAGGTTGCGCAGTTGTTTCAAGGTAATGGTGATCAAGCAGGCTATTATACAGTGACTAGCCCAGACGGTTCTACCGTTGCAAAATGGGACGGCAAAGTGACGACTGTAATGAAAGAGGGCAACCCAATGACCACTTTTAAAGGAAAATGGGAGTATGTGGGTGGTAGTGGCAAATACCAAAATATCAAAGGCAAAGGTGATTATAGTGGTCATTTTACAGCTACAGATTCCTATATTGTTGATTGGAAAGGTAATTACTTACTAGATAAATAATATATTA
>JAYTRW010000354.1:0-1163 GCA_043745985.1 Methylotenera sp. | reverse complement strand
ATCTTGCTCGAAACTAATCATCAGGTTAGAAGTTGGCTTGTTCATGTTGTCCTCGTTATGTTTGGTACATTATTTTTTGCCGCTATTTCTGTGTAGATAAGAAATCTTTCACAGAGCTAATCAATCCATCAGCGACTTTTTCTGAATCTACTTTAAATTGACCGTTTGCAATCGCTGACTTAATCGATTCAACTTTTTTAGTGTCAAATACGCTACTAGCAGAAACTTTTTCTTCCAGTGATTTCAATTGTGCTGACAATGGTGATAGCGTGACACTTTCAGAAGATTTAGCGTCAACTTGTGAAGCTTGTGCGTTTTTATTATTAGCTGAGCCTAGTTTCCCGGCGCCTGATTTATCAACACCGAGGCCAGCTGTATTCTTAATAGAGTCATTAATTTTCATGGCTATTTATCCTTTCCGCTTAAGTTACCTTGCGCTACTTTTAACTACAACTAACGCATTCATATTGCTTATATCGGCATAGTTTAAGCGAACTTTAATACTTTGTAAGCTTTTTATTCATTCTCTATCAATTAACACTTTAAAACGTGAAGTTAGCTTTAAACTTCAACTCAAAATCCAACCTCTACTTGGCCACCATTTCTTGCAATGCCTGTCACCACTTGACCGCTAGCGACTTTGACTTGCACAACCTGCCCCTCGTTAGCTTTTGCCATTGACAGACCTTCGGCTGAAACGCTAAACCCATTACCCTTAGACGTTACCATTACGGTTTGTCCTTGCTGCACGACAGGGGCAACTCTCAATAACTCCTGCCTAAGCACGGTGCCTGCATTCATAGAAATATTCACAGTGCGACCAATCGCTTGCGACTGCTCAGTAAACACACCTGCTGGCAACTGTGTTAAATCACCACTTTCAAACATCATATCTTGCCCAGTCACCGTTTGACCTTGTGCTAACGGTGAAGCCGCAACTAAATACTGCGCAATCACATTAACGGTTGCTTGCACATAAATAGTCCAAACATTGGGGGCATTACAGCGCACACCCACACTAGTTTTGCCCCATGCTCGACTACCTGTTGGCATAAAAACTTGCATATCAGGGCATTGCGCCAGCTTTAAGTTAGGGTCTATAGCGCCAGCATGTACGCTTACTTTGCCAGGGTAACCAATAGTCTGCATATCTAAAAACTCAG
>JAYTRW010000353.1:0-1165 GCA_043745985.1 Methylotenera sp. | reverse complement strand
GCACAAACCACCTGTGATTGTGTTGGATGAGCCGACAGCAGGCGTAGACGTTGAACTTCGCCAAATGATGTGGGGATTTATCAAAAAACTGAACTATGAAGGCCATACCATTGTTCTCACCACGCACTATTTAGAAGAAGCCGAGACCTTGTGCAGTCGCGTGGGCATGATGAAGCAAGGTGAAATTGTTGCTTTAGATAGCACCGCTAATTTGCTGAATAAATTTGCCGGCAAGCAGTTGCGTTTGACGCTAGGTAATGTGAAGCTGCCCGCTAATATACAAGCTTTGTTGCGTAATCAAGAAAATGGAATCTACACCTTTGCCTTAAGCGACATGACGCAAATCGAGCTAGTGCTATCGTCATTGCGTTCTGCTGAGATTAAAGTGTTAGATATGCAGCTGAATGAGGCGGATTTAGAGGACGTGTTCATGTCCTTGGTTGGTATGTCATCTGTGAGTGAGTCATGATTAACAATTCATATTTAAATTCTTTTCGAGGTCCGTGGACGCTTTTGAAAAAAGAATTGCTACGTTTTTGGCGTGTTGCCTTTCAAACAGTAGCCGCACCTGTGATCACGGCTTTGTTGTACCTGCTTATTTTTTCTCACGCGCTAGAAAGTCATGTGCATGTTTATGATGGCGTACCGTATACATCATTCTTGGTGCCTGGTTTGATTATGATGTCCGTACTGCAAAACGCCTTTGCGAATAGTTCATCTAGCCTTATTCAATCAAAAGTGATGGGTAACCTTGTTTTTGTATTGTTAACGCCGCTGACGCATTTACAATTTTTTATCGCATTTTTGTTTGCGGCAATTATTCGTGGCTTGGTAGTGGGATTAGGTATTTATTTTGTCGCCATGTGGTTTGTGGATATTCACGTGACCAATTTTTGGATGGTATTTTCTTTTGCACTGTTGGGAAGTGCCTTGCTTGGTACGTTTGGTATCATTGCTGGCATATGGGCAGATAGATTTGATCAAATGGCTGCATTCCAGAACTTCATCATCATGCCTTTATCGTTTCTCTCAGGCGTATTCTATTCCATCCATTCTTTACCACCTTTTTGGCAAAAGCTGTCACAGCTGAACCCATTCTTCTACATGATAGACGGGTTTAGATACGGTTTCTTTGGTAAAGGTGACGTGTCGCCGTTGATTAGTC
>JAYTRW010000352.1:0-4004 GCA_043745985.1 Methylotenera sp. | reverse complement strand
TGCGTGTTGCCGCTGGTGCTATTGCTAAAAAGTGGTTAAAAGAGCGTTTCGGTGTAACCGTTCGTGGTTACATGAGTCAAATGGGCGACATTGATATTCCATTTGCCAGCTGGGATGCGCTGAATCATCAAGATAATGACTTTTTCTCACCAAATATCGAGGTACTGCCGCAATTAGCCAGTTATTTAGACAGCATTCGCGCTGAGCGTGACTCTGTAGGTGCGCGTATTACGGTAGTGGCCGAAGGCGTGCCAGTTGGCTGGGGTGAACCAGTGTTTGACAGGCTAGATGCAGAAATCGCCTATGCCATGATGAGTATTAATGCGGTTAAAGGTGTGGAAATCGGCGCAGGTTTTGATTCAATCTCACAGCGCGGCAGCGTGCATTCTGATGAAATGACACCGCAAGGCTTCGTGACCAATCATGCCGGTGGCATATTAGGCGGTATTTCTACAGGCCAAGAGATTCGAGTCAATGTTGCATTAAAGCCAACTTCTAGTATTCCACAAGAGCGCCGTTCTATTGATAAAAATGGTGAGGCAGTAACGATGCAAACAACAGGTCGCCACGACCCATGTGTTGGTGTGCGAGCCACGCCGATTGCAGAAGCAATGATGGCGCTAGTATTGATGGATCATGCGCTAAGACATAGAGCGCAAAATGCAGATGTGCGTTGCACAACACCCAAAATTATTTAATTTAACGCATAAAACTTTAAGATCAGCTTTATGTGATGCTGCCTGCTTAGCGAATAGTCTTTAAGTTGGTATTCAATAAAAAGTCGGCCTATGCCGACTTTTTTTATCACTTCGTTCTATATAATTCAGCATGCATTCAAATCTTCACTCATCCCTTCATACGCGGCTTTCACGTTTTTACTTCATCTATTATTTTTTTGTTGGAGCGTTCGTTCCCTATTGGGGTTTGTATTTAAAGTCCGAACAATTCAGTCCTGCTGATATTGGAATTTTGATGTCGCTTTTCCAAATCAGTCGGATTTTTGCGCCGAATTTTTGGGGTTGGTTAGCCGACCATACTGGTAAACGTGCGCAGTGGATTAAGCTCACCGCGTTTTTAGGTTTGTGTGGTTTTACGGCGGTATTTTGGGCGCATGGGTTTTATTGGTTATTTTTTGTCATGGCGGCGTTAAGTTTATTTACTAGCTCCACCTTACCATTAGCCGAGTCGCTTACTCTGGCGCATTTGGCAACGACCAATGGACATTACAGTAGCATACGCATGTGGGGTTCGCTGGGTTTTATTGTGGCAGCAGTGATTTTGGGTTATCTGATTGATTTCACAAGTATAAGAAGTTTGTTATGGTTTTTACTGGCGGTGCAAATGACGCTATTCGTATTAACCTATACCTTACCCGATGCCAAAGTTGAACCGCATGCGCATGACCATTTTTCAATATGGCAAGTGATTAAGCAGCCTAATGTGTTGGCATTGCTTATAGGCTGTGCGCTCATGGTGACAGCACACGGCGTGCTTTATAATTTTTATTCGATCTATTTGAGTGAGCACGGCTACAGCAAAGGCATGATAGGCTTGTTGTGGGCTGTAGGGGTTATCTGCGAAATCGGCATTTTTATGTTGATGCCCAAGCTGATGGCGCGGTACAGCTTAAAAACGATTTTACTTATTAGTTTGGTACTGGCGGTCGTTCGATTTACGATGATAGGCCTTGCTGTAGATAACATTGTGTTGTTGGTGCTTGCTCAAACCTTACATGCTGCAACTTTCGGTAGTTTCCACGCAGCTTCAGTCGAGGTCATTACCCAGTTTTTTAATGGCAAACATCAAGCTAAAGGCCAAGCGATATATAACAGTGTTGCTTATGGTATAGGCGGTACCATAGGCGGTGTGGCTGGTGGCTATGCGCTACAATGTATTGGTGGAGAAAAAACATTCATGCTGGCAGCCATATTTCCTTTATTAGGATTGCTAGTGATAGGTTTGGGTTTGAAATTGACACATAATCAGAAAGGCTCACAAGGAATGTTTAGATGAAACTAAAAGGCTCACTTTGTCAGGTTGTTATTCGTCAGATGTTAATTCTAAAGATGTTAATACTAAGTGCAGGTTTACTGACGGCTGGTGCATCTGTGGCTGATACACAAGTCAATATTGTTGGGCTTTTCAGCAATAAAGCTGTGCTCATTATCAATGGTGGTAAGCCTAAAACCTTAAGTGTAGGTCAAACGAGTGATGGCGTTAAGTTGATTTCTGCAGATAGCCAAGCCGCTACCTTGCAAGTTGAAGGAAGCACTAAGCGACTGGGTATGGGGCAAGCTGCATCCGTGGCTGGTAAATCATCTAACGCCTCTGCAAGCGCTATTTTGTATGCAAACTCCCAAGGGCACTTCGTTTCTGACTGTCAAATTAATGGCGCATCATTAAAATTCATATTGGACACTGGCGCCACGAGTGTTGCGTTAAATAGCGGCGATGCAAAGTTCGCTAATATTGATTACAAACGAGGTGAGCCTATGCAAGTGAGCACGGCTAATGGTGTGGTGACAGCGTATCGAGTGACGATAGCGACGCTTAAGATTGGCAGCATTACGCTTAACCAAGTGGAAGCCAGTGTGTTGGAAGGTGGTTCGCCACCAGTGGTTCTGCTGGGAATGAGTGCTTTAAATCGCTTGGATATGAAGCGTAAAGATATAGCCTTAACGCTAACAAAAAAATATTAGTGTAAGCGTACGTAAAATACGTTAATTAAAAAGGGCAGAAGAATTGCCCTTTTTAATTGCTTTTAACTAGAAATAAATCTCAACACTTATTTTTGAAACCTTAAAATCAAAAACAAGATTTGTTAAACCTTACTTTTAAGTATTATTTAGCTTCAGCTGGAGCGGCTGCAGGTGCCTCAGTTGCTGCTTTTTTAACATGTTTTTTGTGATGTTTTACAGCTGGTTTAGCCGCATCAGTTTTTGCTGGCTCAGCGGCTGCAGCTTCAACTTTAGCTGGTTCAGCAGGTTTAGGAGCGTCTGCCGCGAAAGTTGAAGTAGCTAATGAAAGGGCTGCAACTGCGAATAATGATGCTAA
This sequence comes from Methylotenera sp., assembly GCA_043745985.1. Lineage (GTDB taxonomy): Bacteria > Pseudomonadota > Gammaproteobacteria > Burkholderiales > Methylophilaceae > Methylotenera. The sequence continues at coordinate 950 of JAYTRW010000352.1, read as the reverse complement.
TAATTTGTTCATTTAAATCTCCTGAAATTAATGATAAGTTTGCTGTTAGATGGATTGCTTAAATGACTAATTAACTTTTTTGTTAATCACTTTATCAACCACCATGGATTACAATTTACAGCATCAAGCTGACGTGAAACTGACAGCTAATCATTTTGAAAAATATTTATTTCCTACTTTTTAAACTGAGTAGAATGTATTCATTGTTGGGTGCGTTATATTTAATTTGAGGTGATTACGTTGAGATTATTGTTAGTTGAAGACGATTTAATTCTTAAAGATGGACTTGAGCGTTCATTCGTTAAATCTGGGTATGCAGTTGATGTTATCTCCGATGGAGAGGGCGCCAATAAATTATTGACGTATCAAGAATACGACGTGATTGTGCTGGATTTGGGTTTGCCTAAATTAAATGGTTTTGAGGTGTTGAAGCGGCTTCGAGCCCGTGGTAGCAGCACTCCAGTATTGATTTTAACGGCCTTGGAAGATACGCAGAATCGCGTAAAAGGGCTGGATTTAGGCGGAGATGATTATTTAACCAAGCCATTTGAACTTGCTGAGTTAGAAGCGCGCGTGCGTGCCTTGATTCGTCGTGGTGTGTCTGGGGGGAGTGCAAAAATTAGTTTTGGCGGTTTAGTTTTTGACACCACAAATAGGCAGTGTATGGTTGGAGATGTGGCTTTATCGCTGTCTGCCCGTGAAATGGCGTTGTTGGAGCTATTGATACTTAAAGCAACCAAGGTCGTCAGTAAGGTGAAAATAATGGAGCATCTTTGTAGCTGGGACGAGGAAATTAGCGAAAATGCGGTAGAGGTGATAGTTTCGCGCCTAAGAAAGAAGCTACTGGTATTTGGTGTTGAAATTAAAACAATACGTGGTTTAGGTTATTTGTTAGCTAAGCTGGAAAACAATTAAAAGCTACATTACATAAATATGATACATATCAAAAG
>JAYTRW010000351.1:0-1173 GCA_043745985.1 Methylotenera sp. | reverse complement strand
GTTTAATGCTATAGGTGACGCTTGAGTCGCACTTTGCTGATTAGCACTGACCAAAGCGCGTGAAACAGGGTGCATAGAGTGTTGCGCCATGGCTGCTGCTAAAGCCAGCACGCCGCTTTCTGTAAGCCCTTGTTTATACGTGATTGATTGCACTTCAATGTGGTCTTCAGTCAGCGTACCTGTTTTATCAAAAATAACCGTATCGATATTCGCAATGCTTTCTATGGCTTGTAGACGTCTAATGAGAATGCCGCGTTTGACAAAGGCGCTTGCGCTGGCAAGCATGGCAGCGGGTGTGGCTAGCGAAAGCGCACAAGGACAGGTGACAATTAATACGGCTGCGGCAGTCATTAATGCGCGACCACGGTCTACATTCCATAACAAGGCTGCGGCAACTACTGCACTGAGAATGACGAACAGTAGAAATGGTCTTGCAACGCGATCAGCCAGTTGTGAAAGTCTTGGTTTTTCAATGGCGGCTTGATTGATTAAGTTAACAATCTGTCCATATTGTGTGGATTCGCCTATGGTTTCCAGCACGATATTCACGGTTTGACCTAAGTTGTAACTACCAGCAACCACCTTGTCATGCAGGTTTTTTTGTATGGGCGTTGATTCGCCTGTGAGTAGCGATTCATCCACGCGGGTGTCACCTAACACCAGTTTACCATCGGCTGGAAAGGCTTCGCCTATGTGTACGCGAGCAATATCACCCACTTTAAGTTGACTGTTTAACACACGTGTATATGAGCCATCTAGGTTTTGACGTTCGATATTTTCTGGAATGCGGCTGACTAAAGCCTCCATTGAACCTAGTGTTTTGCTGTGCAACTTCACTTCAATGAGTCTGGCAGAAAGTAAAAAAAACACAAACATGGTGAGTGAATCGAAATAGATTTTATCGCCCCACCAGCCATGTGGGGCAAGTGTTGCGGCAGAACTGACGATAAAGGTAATCGCAATACCTAAAGCCACAGGTAAGTCCATGCTGATTTGTCTGTGCTTTAAATCTCTAAAAGCATTCGCAAAGAATGTGCTACTAGAGAATATTAATACGGGTAGGCTGAGTATCCATGATGCCCAGTTGAGTAAAATGGCAATGTCAGGCGTAATGTCGCCCGCTTTAGTGAAGTAGCTTGGGCTGGCATACATCATCACTTGCATCATGCAAAA
>JAYTRW010000350.1:0-1174 GCA_043745985.1 Methylotenera sp. | reverse complement strand
ATAAGCAAATCAACCTCTTGATTTTTTACCTTCAGTGCAAGGTCGCGGTAATAGTTCTGAAATTGTTTGCTATCAATGCTGTAATTGGTTTTAAACATTGCGTTATAGTCAGCAATCGCTGCACTCAGAATCTCTTTAGCGCTGGCATCCATTGCATTAAGCTCAAAGCTTTCATCCAAAATATCCCCTACAGCATCTTGTTCTTTATTGGCGGAAAAAGAAAAGATGGTAGCAATTTTTAGCGGCTTGTTGCTGCCAATCTGTAACTGCTTAAACGACTCATAGTACAACTTGGCTGCATCTACACTGCTCACGGCAAACATGGCATTAAAACCTTTGCCATTGGCTTGTAGGCGATGCGTTTTTTGTTTGAAGTGATTTAAGATGTATTGCGTAATTTCTCGAATACGGTCGGGGTGCAATAAAGCTTGTTTGTTTTCTGCCGCCGTGAGTTTGCTCTCGTCTTGTTCAGATTCAATCGCCTTAAACTGTGGGCGTACATCGTTGTAGTCCACTTTAAACCTCAACACTTTTTCATCGCGAATAGCGTCAGTAATCACATAAGAGTGCAACTCACGCCCAAACACGCTGGCAGTGGTTTCTGCGCCCAAGGCGTTTTTTGGAAAAATCGGCGTGCCGGTAAATCCAAACTGGTAGAACTTTTTGAATTTTTTCTTTAAGTTATTTTGCGCCTCACCAAATTGCGAACGGTGCGCCTCATCAAAAATAAACACCACTTGCTTGGTGTAGATTGGCAAGTCACCTTCACTTTTCATTAAGTTATTGAGTTTTTGAATGGTAGTGACGATGATTTTATTGTCGTCCTTTTCAAGGTTGCTTTTCAGCCCTGCAGTGCTGTCAGAGCCATTCACACTATCAGGTGAAAAACGTTGATACTCGCGCATAGTTTGGTAGTCGAGATCTTTACGGTCAACCACAAAAAACACTTTATCCACAAACTCTAGCTCAGTTGCCAAGCGCGCCGCTTTAAAGCTGGTGAGGGTTTTGCCTGAGCCTGTAGTGTACCAAATAAAGCCGCCACTTTCTAAACTGCGCCAGCTTTTGGCTTGATAAGCGCTCTTAATTTTCCACAAAATGCGCTCAGTCGCCGCAATTTGGTAAGGCCGCATCACCAGCAAAGTATCACTCACATCAAACACCGAGTAATGTAGCA
>JAYTRW010000349.1:0-1178 GCA_043745985.1 Methylotenera sp. | reverse complement strand
TGCGAGTGGCGTTTTAATAACCCATCACTACAAGCACAGTTATTACAAATAAAACAATGGGTTAAGAAACATATGGCCTAGTTATCTAGGACAGACCCAAATATAATACTAGACTTACTCCAGAAGATTATCCACAAGTCTTACAATCTGTAATTATTCCGATACCTGATTTATTAACTGGCATTGATTCTAAGAGTGGTGTGTCTTCGATTCGACTTCAAATTATAAACCTTGGGCAGAAGTCTAGAACAGTACCTAAAAAAGTTGGTTTTGCCCAAGGGGTGCAAATGGGTAGGTTGCAAATGCTAATAGCTAAAATTGCCTACTCTTACGCCCTAGCTGGGAAGGGCATTAACTATTTTGACTCTACCGAAATTAGGAGGCTGTTAATAGGAGGAAGTAATGAGTCGGCGCGCTCAAATTTGAAGTGCAACATTTTTCGAAGGAAAATGTTGCATGGAAAAATACAAACAATTAAGTCTTGAAGAACGCAGTGTAATACAGGCGCAGTTAACATTAGGGTTTAAGCCTAGTTGGATAGCTGTTGCAAGGAAAATAGGGGTCAGACCACGTTTTTTTGTTTGTGAGATCTATTTAATTGTTGTTCAACAACAGTCTATTATTAGAGTAAAATAAAATGGAAATTGAAAACCATGACGAAACTAGAAGGTTAAATGCCTACAATATTATTAACGCAAGGTTTTAGGTTTTTCTTTTTCAGTCAAGAAGGTAGCGAGCCACCACATATTCACGTTGAACACGGCGATAAAGTTGCCAAATACTGGCTTAATCCAGTTGATTTATCTAGTTCTACAGACTTTAGAAGCCATGAACTTAAAAAAGTAAGAATGCTAATTATCGAGCACCGTCAGGTATTTTTGGAGAAATGGAATGAACACTTTAGCCATTAGACTAGACCTGCATGCGGTTGATGTAAGTTTTGCCAATGATGCATTACACATTGTAATTGCGGATGGACGTGAAATATCAGCGCCTTTAGAGTGGTTTCCTAGATTGCGTGATGCTAATGAAACGCAGCGAAAAAATTGGCGACTAATAGGTAAAGGTGTTGGAATTCATTGGCCGGAAATTGATGAAGATATCGCCGTCAGTACGCTAATGAGAAATACTTAACCAAGTAAGGCAGCAAGCGTAGGGTGTGCAAACTGATGTTGTTT
>JAYTRW010000348.1:0-4031 GCA_043745985.1 Methylotenera sp. | reverse complement strand
AAATCTACTCACTTATCCATACGCAGTAAATCATTTGCTGTATGGACAGGGGTGTTTTTAATGGCGATTCTAGCCATGCCATTTGTGAGTGAAACTATTCCCACTCCAAGCTTCTTTAACCTTAATGATGGCTTGGTAATTTTGGTCATCGCCCTTTCACTCATTGCTGCAACCTTACTAACACAATACGGCATTACGCAAATGCCAGCTACACGGGCTTCTGTGTTGTTTTTGTTTGAGTTGGTGGTTGCTGCTATTACTTCTTATTTTCTAGCGCATGAAACAATGGAAATAAACGAATGGATAGGCGGTAGCTTAATTGTAGCCGCCTCAATATTTGCCGCGTTGCATCATCACAAGTAGAAGCTATCTGCCTAGAATCTAGGCACATTAACCAAAGCTAGAGTTACGATTACCTTCAGCTGCAAAGCGAATTTTTAATGATAAGTCATTTCGTGAGTCGGCATTTGACAACGCATTTTCTTCATCAATTTTACCGTTGCTAAATAGTCTGAATAAAGATTGATCAAAAGTATTCATGCCAATGTCGTTGCTATCAGCCATGGTGTCTTTCATATCGCTCATTTTTTGCTTTTGAATAAGCTCTGAAATGTAAGGCGTATTAATCATCACTTCAGTCGCTGCAACACGCTTGCTGAGTTTGCCAGGAATAAGGCGTTGCGAAACAATAGACACTAAATTCATTGATAAGCCAAGCAGTAAGCCCGCTCGAGCGTCTTCTGGAAAGAATGAAGTGATGCGCTCTAGTGCTTGGTTGGCATTGTTGGCATGTAATGTAGCTAGGCATAAATGGCCAGTTTCAGCGTAGGCCATGGCATTTTTCATGCCGTCCATATCACGCACCTCACCAATTAGAATCACATCAGGCGCTTGGCGCATGGCATTTTTAAGACCATTTTCAAAAGATAATGTGTCAATGCCAACTTCGCGCTGGTCAACAATTGATTTTTTATGTGGATGAATAAATTCAATCGGGTCTTCAAGCGTCAAAATGTGGCCGTTAGTCGTTGCATTACGATGATCAATCATAGAGGCGAGGGTGGTGGTTTTACCTGAGCCTGTTGCACCAACGACAAGAATTAAGCCGCGCTTGCGTAAAATTAAATCCTTTAATATCGCAGGAAGTCCTAATGATTCAATGGATGGGATATCCGTTTTAATATGACGTATAACCATGCCGACTTCACCGCGTTGCTTGAATACGTTTACGCGGAAACGCCCGACATCTTTCTTGCTAATGGCAAAATTACATTCTAGCGTTGATTCAAACTCCGTGATTTGGTCTGCAGACATCATTGAATAAGCAATTTCTTTAATCATGCCTGGCGTCATTATTTGGTTGTTGATAGGCAATGTATCGCCTTCAACTTCAATATGAATGATTGCACCTGTGCTAAAGAAGAGGCCTGATCCGCCTTTATCCAGTATGAATTTTAAGATTGGACTGATGTCGATTGCTGCCATAATTTAACCCTATTTATTTTTCTAATCGTGAGTAAAAAAGTTATCTTCGTGACTTTAGCATAATTTTTTACACTACTTGGCAGCTTTATCGTTAGATTCTGATGCGGTTGAGTATTGCTGCCACATCGATTGGTAAGCACTCTCTAATGAGCGTGCAAATTGATAGGTATCAAATAAAGCCGAAGTAAGCTTAGTGGCATGCAACTTTTGTCTGATTTCTTCAAGTTCGTTAGGGTTGCTAGCCAGATAACGTGCTTTATTTTCATACACTTGCAGTGAGTAGGTGATTAACTCTGGCATATTTGCCGCGCTTAACAAACTGCCCGCTACACGCGCTGCAAAGGTATCGCCAACGCAGGTTAATACTGGCAAACCCATCCATAAAGCATCGCTGCAAGTGGTGTGGGCGTTGTAGGGTGATGTATCTAAAAACAAGTCTGCATGAGTGTGTCGTGCGAGATGGTCTGCAATACCCATGCGTGGTGCAAATATCAAGCGCTCAACCGCAATATTGTTTTTTTCAGCTTGGTTGATTAAGTTTTGCTTAGCCCATTGATTATTATCTAATAGCCAAAGTACACTGTTTGGTATGGCTTTTAATAAGCGCATCCACACGCTAAAAAACTCAGATGTGATTTTGAAAGACTGATTAAAACAACAAAACACGAAAGTATTTTCTGGCAGATTACAACTTTCACGGCTAGGCGGCTTGCCAATGGGGCGTTTGCGGTCGTTGGGTTGATAGCAATGTGGTAATAACGCAAGTTGCTCAGCATAGTGGTTTGCTGCTTCAGGTGGTGTGATAAAACTGTCGCTCAATATGTAATCGAACAGTGGCTTGTTGTCACTCATCACTCCCATTGTGCCCGGAAAGCCAAGCCAGTTCACATTGATAGGCGCAGGCCGCAAAGCAGCAATACCGCTGCGACTGGTTTGAGTAAAACCTGTTAAATCTACTAAAATGTCAATTTGCAGGGCGTTGATTTTCTTAGCCGCATCAACTTCAGACAAATTGCGAATGTCATGAAACGCGTCAAAAGCCTTTTCTAGCCGAGTTCTGGCGCTGGTTTTGTCATTTACGCCGTATGAAAAAGCGACAATCTCGAATGTTGAGCGGTCGTGTAATTCAATGAGTTCGCTGACTAAGAATGCGAGCGGATGTAACCTAAAATCTGCTGATAAATAGCCGATTTTTATTTTTCGAATGCCGTCATACCGACGGAGATTGGAATCCAGAGTCTTTAAGTCATTGGATTCCGTGTCAGGCACGGAATGTCCAGCTTCTGTGAGTGGCTTTTGAAAATTAAGCATTTCAGCTTGTTTAATGAGCACAGCATAACGATTATTTACCCAATTGTTAGCACACCACTTTTGTTCTTCAGCTGTCGTCGTCGGCATGGCTAAAAAAGCAAATGGCGAAATTTGCGCTTGCGGTTTGATTTTCACCCAATCGCGAATGTTTGAAATATCAGCTTCTAAGCCTTGCCAGTCGCATATATGCTGCTTTTGATGCACTAAATGCACTTTGGCGTGGTATAGGTTTGGGTTTAAATCTAAGGCTTTTTGATAACTTCTAATCGCTAAATCTAACTGCCCTAATTCGCGCTGCACATTGCCTAAATTGTTGTAAATGTCGGCATCATTAGGGCTAAGCTGAATGGCTTTTTGATATTGCAAAGCTGCTTCTTTAGGCTTACCCAGCTCACGCTGCGCATTACCTAAGTTGTACAAATAAGCGGCATTTCTAGGTTGATTCTCCAAAGCCTCTTCGAAACAGGTCTCTGCTACAACATAACGCCCAAGCGCATGAGATTCATTACCAAACTCTTGCAAGGCGTAACACAAGGCATTGCGAACATCTAAGTTGGTTTTGAATATACGCACCAGCCGCCTAAAGTAGCCAGCCGCCTCTTCATAGCGTTTCAGCTCAACACACAAATTGCCGCAATTGATTTGCGCAACAGTATCTTTGGGGTTGCGCAATAAGGCTTGTTGATAATGTTTAAGCGCGATTTCGTTTGAAGTTTGCATGCGGTAATTTTAATTGAAAACAGAGGCGGCTGACGAATAAACTAAAAACTTCGATATTTCCCCAAGATTAGTTAGAAGTGGATTGAATGGAATTAGTAACGTTGCGTATTGTGCCGAATGTAGGTTTTTATGATATGTAGGGTGGGTAACTTGTTTACCCACGTTGTGTGACTTTGAACGACTGCATGCGTGGGCAGAATCTGCCCACCCTACACCCTTAATCCGCCCTACGCGGGTTGTAGGATAACGCCAAATTGCCACACGTGCTTGTTAAGTTCTTAGGATTGTCTTGCAAAGTTAATACATTAATTGGCCAGACATTCCATGCCTCTAGCAGCCGCCATATCGCCGCATCAATTTCTTTAGCGCGATAGATATTTTTTTTATCGGCATACCAATAAAAAGGTAATTAGGGCGAAACGTAACTAAAGTAGAGTTTCAAAAGTAGTTTAAAGACGTTATCGTTTTTGTGATTGTAGCGATATTCGATTTCTTTCAAATACATAGGGAAATGA
>JAYTRW010000347.1:0-1180 GCA_043745985.1 Methylotenera sp. | reverse complement strand
CAATTTCAAGCGAGAGCGTTTCTCGCAATTGATTCGCACGTGGTAAATTGAGTGGTTCCAAGCGTTTATCTGCTGCTTGTAAAGCTAATAAGGCAGTTTTTACATTGCCAACAAGCTGAAGCTGTTGGTTGGCAATGGTTAATAACTGCTCAACTTCAGCCACTGCTGTGGCTTCGCGGCTCTCAGCGAGTTGATCATAAAGTGTTTGTAATACATCTTGTTGGTCGCGTGATTCCTCTAATTTTTGCTCCAAAATCACCGTGCGTGCGTTGGCTTCAGTGCTTCGTTCTTCTGCTTGTTTCGCAAGCGCCAAGCTTTGTTGATTGTTGGCTTGGTAAGCTTCAAGTTTTTGGCTGAGCGATTTTTCCACTTCGTTAAATCGATGGCGTGTATTCAACCATTGCCAAGCTAGTGTAAGCAACGCGATGACGACCAGTATCAACGCGGTATTGGCGAAGAGTGAGGGCTTACGTCTATCTGAAGTGGGTGTGCTTGAAGTGTTAGCCATTTTAATTAATCACTTGTTTAATTCACTTGTTTAATTCACTACTTGAGGTAAAGCCAATTGCGACAAGCATTTAATCATCGCATCATCACCTGGCGCTTCAGTCACCAATACTTTAAAGCCAAGCTGCAGTGGTAATTCGGCAACTCTGGCATGATTAACGCATAGTGTGACATGGCGTAGCCATTCTGACTCGCCTGCTAGGTCTAGCAAGTTGCGCATGGCTTCACTGCTTGTCACGATGACGGCATTCAGATGACCTTGCTGCCATTCACTATTGAGAAATTGTGTGTCGGTTTGCGGGTTAATTCTACGGTAACTTTCTGCAAAGGTGACATTTGCACCGCGAGATTTAAGTATCTCTGCCAATACGTCGCGCCCGCCCACTCCACGAAAGATGACGATATTTTTATTCTTAACATCGTGCATCTCAGCAAGTGCCAATAAGGTCTCGCTGTCAAAACGCGTATGCGGAACGAGTACTTGGTGAACGCCATACAAACTGAGTTCTTTGGCCGTTTGATGACCAATGGCGGCAAATTGCAGATTTTCCAGCACATTGCCAAATTTTTTGAGAATTCTTGGTAATGAGTGATCAACCGCATTGGTGCTGATGAAGATTGCCCAGTCAGCTCGCTCAAGGTCGGCAATTACACTTTCAAATGCATGATAATC
>JAYTRW010000346.1:0-12325 GCA_043745985.1 Methylotenera sp. | reverse complement strand
CTGCATTTCGAGCACGACCGCACCAACCGAGAAATCGCTCAGGCCATCGGCACCTCGCCGACCACGGTCGGCCAGTACCTGCGTCGAGCCCGTGAGGCTGGCATTGCTTATCCATTGCCAGAAGGTTTGGATGACGCTGCCATTGAATCTCGCCTCTTCCCGCCGGTGGTTTCGGCGGATGTAGTTCGGCTTGAACCAGACTGGGCCTTGGTGCATCGAGAGATGCGCAGGAAGAGCGTGACGCTCGACTTGCTATGGCAGGAGTACAAGGCAGAACACCCAGATGGCTATCGCTACAGCTGGTTCTGTGAGCATTATCGGAAATGGGCTGGCACACTATCCGTCAGCATGCGGCAAACGCACACACCAGGCGAGAAACTGTTCGTTGATTATGTCGGCCAGACTTGTGCAATCTATCATCAGCTGCCAGCAGTCTACTATCTAGCCGCACGGTTCGCAGGTGACTTTGAATCTGCAGTGTTACACGCGATTAACGGTGGCGGCCAGAATATGTCTCGCGCTATGCTGACTGGCGCATTAGTGGGTGCGCAGGTCGGACTCTCAGGAATACCTATACGATTTATTGAAGGCTTGGAGGGCGGCAATGAATTAATGCAATTGGCCAAACTTTTTGCGGATTCGGATTCGGATCTGTAATTAATAAAGTTAATTATTTGCTATATGCTGCGAGCATGGAAATCAAATGGGTAGTAAAGATCTCTGTTTATGAATGGTCGGCACTTCGATTCCGACAGATTAATCAAGCTTATGAACGACTACTTTAGGACCCGAAGTGCGCATCACTCAATATCAGACGATCAAAATTTGAAGGTCTGCTTACAAAGCAGGCAGAGTCGCCCCCATAGCTGCCGTGTGAGGATATGCGAGTAAATTTAGCATAATTAGTAATATCATAGTGTTGTTAGGCTTTTTAATTTAGGACTAAGCCACAGTTCAAAATCATTAATTAGGGTATATAAAACGGGGATAAACAGTAAACTAAGTAAGGTTGAGCTAATTAAGCCACCGACCACGGTGAGTGCCATGGGCGTGCGAAAAGCAGTACCAGCGCCTATGCCTAGAATAATAGGTAGCATTCCGGCAATCATCGCGAGCGAAGTCATGACAATTGGACGCGAGCGCTGACGACAAGCATTGATGACGCTAGCATGTAAATCAATACCTGATTTACGGTTTTCAATAATGAAATCTACCAGCAAAATACCATTTTTTGCGACGATACCCATTAACATCAAAATGCCGATGATGGCAGGCAACGATAATGCATAACCAGTCAACAATAATGCCAATAATGCGCCGCATATTGATAATGGCAGCGAGAACATAATAGTTGCAGGTTGGAATAGTGTACGGAAAAGTAATACAAGTACCAAAAACACAATCATGACTCCCGCAACCATCGCAGTAGAAAAAGAATTAAACATTTCTGTGAGCATTTCAGCATCGCCAGTATCGACTCTCGTAACGCCAGCAGGTAAATTTTTAATAGCGGGTAACTTTTCAATTAAGTCTAAAGCTTCGCCCAACGTTACATTGTTCAAGTCAGCTTCCAGCATTATTTGGCGGCGTTGATCATAGCGTGTGATACTGGCTGCGCCTGCACCCAGCGTCACATCTGCCACCTCGGATAAAGGCACCAGTGCACCTTCAAGTGAGGGCACTAATAGATGACTAATAATCGAGGGGTCATCTTTAGCTTTACTGTTAAACAAAACACGTATGGGCACTTGCCGATTATCTACATTCAATTTAGCAAGATTGACTTTTAAATCACCCATTGTAGCGATGCGTATCGTATCGGAAATATTCTCTACATTCACCCCTAGACGTGCTGCATCATCATTGCGTGGAGTTACTATCAGTTCTGTACGTGGTAAAAGAGTGGTGGCTGAAACATTATTAAGCTGATGAATACCTCGCATCTGCTCTTCAAGTGCAGTGGCCGTATGCTGTAACAAAGAAGGATCATCACTGCTTAATCCTATTGTTAAGGCTTTGCTACCATTTTCATTTAAAAATCCAATTCTCACATTAGGTACATTTCTTAACACTTTCAGCATGTGTTGCTCAAAGAGTTTAATGCTCTGCGAGCGCTCACTGGGTGGTTTTAACTGAATGGTAAGTGTCGCTTGACGAATTTCACCTTCAATATTGGTTTCACTATCTGCTCCACCAACCAAAGCATAAACAGATTTAACTTCTGGTTGTTTTAGCAGTAGAGTTGTTAAATCAGTTGCAGCAGCATTGGTGTCTGCAACTCTAGCGCCAGGAGGTAACTCCACTTGCAAAGTAGACTGTGATTTATCTTCTTCAGCCATAAACTCTGTAGGTAACCAACTAACAATTATTAATGTGCTCGCAAAAATAAGACCCGCGAAACACACCATCTTCTTACGATTTTTTAGTGCTTTTTCTAATAAGTGCAAGTAGCTTGCAACCCAAACAGGTTCATACGCAATCTCTTTAAGTGGTTTTAGAAAGTATGCGGCAAGCACGGGGGTAATTAAGCGTGCTACTACTAAAGAGAAAAAAGTGGCGACTGCGATGGTAATGCCAAATTGACTAAAATATTTGCCAACCACCCCACCCATAAAGCTCACAGGCACAAATACTGCAATGACCACAGCAGAGGTCGAAACAACAGCTAGGCCAATTTCGTCAGAAGCATCCATGGCCGCCTGATAGGGTGTTTTACCTAAGCGCAAATGACGCATGATGTTTTCCAACTCTACAATGGCATCGTCCACCAAAATACCAGAGACTAAGGACAGTGCAAGCAAGCTCACTATGTTTAATGTAAAACCTAGCCACTGCATGATTAGAAAAGTAGGAATCACTGATAATGGAATGACTAGACCAGCTATTGTAGTGGCGCGCCAGTCTCGTAAAAATACATAAATCATCATGGCGGCCAATAAGGTACCTTCAATAAAGGCCCACAATGCAGAGTGATAGTTTTTCTTAGTAAACTCAACTTGAGACTGAATCTGAGTAAATTCGACGTCTGGATTGTTGGCCTTTAGCTGCTGAAGTGCTTGATTCACCCCAATTTCAATACTGACCTCGCTCGCAGAACGTGAGCGATAAATAGCAAAAGCCACAACAGGTTGCTTGTTTAGACTGGCTAACTGCCGAGGCTCACTTACAGTATCATGAACCTCACCTATATCTTGTAATTGTGCAAAGCGCTCATCGCTTAGTGCAATCTTCATATTGGCTAGCAATCCAATACTACTGTGAGAGCCGGCCACTTTAATAGGGACCTCTTGCGTTTTATCATCTAAACGTCCTGCAGACAAGGTTTGAGTAGTTTGTCGAATCTGCGTATTTACCATGTCCGCAGTTAAGTTATAGGCTTGCATGCGCGCTGGGTCTAAATCAACGTGAATCTCACGTTCTTGACCACCTTGACGTTGAATTTTAGAAATCCCCTTGATAGCAAGTAATGTATTGACTACTTGATTATCTATAAACCAGGAAACCTCTTCTATGGAGCGTTGGGGAGACTTTACTGCGAATGTTAAAATAGGGCTAAGATCATTGTCGATAGGTTGAATCAGCGGCTCTTCAGCACTATGTGGTAGCAAAGAGCGCACCTCAGTCACTTGATCTCGCACTTTGGCTAGCGCTTGCGTGATATTTGTGCCCGATTTAAATTCGATTTGCGTGCTAGAAACACCGTCCGTAATGGTAGATGTGAGGTGCTTTATATTACCAACGGCAGCTAAGCTAGCTTCTACACGGCGTGTAATTTGAGTCTCAATTTCAGTTGGCGTTGCACTTGGCATGGCAATAGAAACGTTGATGATGGGAATCTGTACATCGGGCCAGTTGTTTATTGGCAATTGTATATAAGCAACCATACCAGCAAATAATAGGCTGATAAATATAATAAAAGGAATCAGTGGCTGCTTAATTGCCCAAGATGAAATACGTAGGCTCATATCTGTGGCGACTTACTAAGCAATACTTTTACAGATTGTCCATTATGCAAAAATGCGCTAGCACGATCCACAATCAGCACACCAGCTTCGATGCCGCGAGTAACTTCCACCATATTACCAATGCGGTCGCCTGTCAGAATTTTAGTCAGTAACGCTTTATTATTTTTAACGACGTATACAAAAGCGGACACCCCTTCAAAATGAATCGCAGTATCTGGTAAATACAAAGCTTTTTTTGAGTACGTAGGAATAGAGACACGAGCTGTTTGCCCAATGATTGCTTTAGGTTGTTGATCAAAAGCAACGCGCACTTTCGCGGTTTGATTTAGACGATCAATTTTAGAGGCAACATGGCGAATTTTTCCGTGATAAGTCACTGTATCGCCAATCAACTGAATCTTGCTGCTTAGGCCAACTTTTAGTTGTCCCAACTCTGTACCAGAAGTGGAAAACTCCACTTCAATGACATTATCTTTGAGGATGACAAAAAGTGGATCTGCTGATTGACCAAGTGCGAGCCCTATGCGCGCTTTGCGTTCAATAATTGTGCCTGAAACTGGTGCACTAATTGTAGATTGGCGTATTTTTACTTCTGTTTCAGCTAACTGACCTTTACTTAAAGCTAAGTCGGCTTGTGCTATTCCTAGGTTATTTTGGGCAACTTTAATGTGCGTATCTGCTATTCGTTCAGCCGTCACGCGTTGTTCGATTGCTTCGCCAGATAAAAGACCCGACTCAGCAATGGCTTCAGCACGTAACTTCTCTGCTTTGGCTTGCTCATGTTGCGCTTTGGCTTCCTCAACTAACGTTTCTTGCTGAGCTACTGCTTCTGTTGCATGCTGAAATGTAGCTTCCTGTTGCATTCTTTGTGTTTTAAGCAAAGCGCTATCCAGTGTTGCTAGTGCTTGTCCTGCTTTTACAGGTTGTCCATCATCTGCTAGTAACTGCACAATACGACCTTGTGTGGTATCACCGTATACTGGTACTTCTTCACGACCAATAATTGGGCCAGAGAAAGTTATTTCTCTATTGAGCGTTTTAATATTGGCAACAATTGCCGATACTGTGGCAGTACTTTCTAAGCTTTCTGGTGCAAATTTTTCTTGCCCATGCGATTGCCTTAAAAAGTAAATAATGAGCGCAGTCATAGCTAAAGCCACAATGAAATAACGACTTAAATTTTTGTTTTTTGCCAAATGCATACTGCTCCCATTGTTTGCTACTTTAATGTTTCTTGTTTTAATTTTGTTGTGTAGGTTTTGAGTTTTCTGATAGCTCTGTATCCATGGCAGACAACGCTTTACTCACTTGAACATATGCAATTAACCATGCCACTTTGGTATCTGCAAGCTGTAACGTTTGCTCTTGTGACTTAATTTCAAGCTTTAATAATTCAGGGCGGCTCAAAAATCCTGCTTTGAAAGCAGAGTGAATTTTTGTAGATTTATCATGAGAGGAGTCCATCGATTTCTCGTTACGGATTAAACGTTGATCTGCCGCGTTAAAGTTTGCCAGCGCGTTTTCAACGTCTTCAACAGCGAGTAAAACTGTTTCACGGTAGGCAAGTACGGCTTCACGCAACTTCGCATCCCTAGCATTCACAACTTGTCTTGCTAGCCCCCAATCTAAAATGGGAATTCGGATAGAAGGCGCAAGCAGCGTGATTGCTTGGAGACTAGATGAACCAGCCAAATTGCCAGCAACCATTAATGCACCTTCAATTGATAGCTTTGGATATACGTCGGCACGAGCAATCCCAGCTTCACCCGCAGCCATCAACACGGCTGCTTCTGCATGTTGAACATCGGTGCGTTGTTGAATTAGCTTTGCAGGTATTGCAGGTGATGGGTTTAAATTATGTGCTAATGTCCAAGGTACACTTTCTAAATCAAGCCAGTTTCTCTGCGGACTTGATAAACCGCAAAGTACATCTAGTCGTTGCAATGCAGATTCTTTTTGAGTCGTTGCAATCAGTTGCGAATCTAGCATCTCAATCATGGCATGTTGTACCACCTCTTGATCGCTATCTGCCAATAGCCCTACTTTTTGCCCTTGTTGCGTGAGTGTCTCAAGTAATTGATACTTTTCAAGCATTAGTGAATAGCTATTTAAGCGTTCTTGGGCAACACGCAGCTCACCAAATGCTTGCACTACTTCTGCACTAATGCTGAATTTTGCTGTAGCTATATCCGTTTCTGCCGTTTTGATATTAGCCCGAGCAATTTTACGCTGTGACTCAGCACGTCCAAACACAGGAATCTCCCAAATCAAATCAAACCCAGTAAGGTACGCACCTGTAGTACGTAAATTACCCTTTTCGCCGACAAGGCTTTCAGGTAAGGGGCGTGCTAAATTATCAGGCCCGGCGATAAAGCTTACTTGCGGGTAATGGTTAGCTTTTTTAGCTTTTTCAATAGCATTAGCGGCAGATAAGCGCTCATTTGCTTGTGCCAATGAAAGGTTTTGCTTTAATGCTAAATCTACCGTTTCATTTAAAATTGAGTCGTTAAGTGAAAGCCACCAGAGTTTTTGAGGTTTACTTTCTGCACTATCATTGGTCGCCTTGCTAGCAATAGTATTACGCCATCGATTGGGAACATCTAGCTTTAAAACAGGGTCAAGCAAAGCAGCGCATCCACTTTGTAGTAAAGCTATTGCAATTAGCGTACTCTTAAACCAGCATTGGCTATAATTTTTAATATACATTAAAGTTAGTCTTTTTCGCTGATTGAGGCTACATAAGCCCCCATAACAATCATGACGATACCTGCTAATTGCTTAAAACTGATCATTTCATTGAGCAGCCAAAAAGAGCATATTGGCACTGTTCCATAGGCTAAGCAGGTAATCAGGTGTGCTTTAGATAAATCAATTTTTGATATAACGGCTAACCAAGAAAAAAAAGCAATGGTCATTGCAGCCACACCCAGCCACACATTCATATTTTGACTAAGTTGTATCAAATATTCCGTTAGGTGCTTGATACTATCCAATGGAATTTCACCTACATTTAGCGTAGCTTGTTTAAAAAATAGCTGCGCCGCAGTGTCGCAGCAAAGCAAAACTACAAACATGGCTATCATGTCCCAGTGTATTTTTCTGATGCTTTCAATGCGCATTTTATTCAATCATTTTCTTTGATACTTTTATCGAAGTTTGCATAGGCCAGCACGCGTGAAAGTAATTTGAGTGGTTGATTGAAAAATATATTTCTATGCCTAAAAAAGATTGAAGTGGGGGTTAGGTTTGCACCAAGGCGAAGCTTTGTTTCATAAGATGCTTGCCCACTTTGAAACGTATGAAAGCCATCTCTAATGCACATTTCAATATTGTGTAGCCAGCTCAAAAAGTAAATATTGTATTTTTTAGCTAACGCTTGCTGCATGCCTATATATTTATCCAACAAAACACCATCACGATGCAATAAGCAGTTAAACGCAATCAGTTGATTTTCTGCGTAATAGAGTACAAAACGAGTGTTATTGGGCATTAAACCCGCAATAGACTCAAAAAAATCTAGCGTTAACTTTTCAAATTTCAACTCACTCTGCTCGTAAGTTTGTAAGTAAAGCGCGTAGACCGCATTGATGTCTGGTGGTGCGCCTTCATACTCTTCTATACGTACATGTTGTTTAGATTTAAGTTTGCGTCTCAAGTTTTTACGCATGCTATAACTAAGAGAGTCTAAATATGCATCTAATGATGAGTATTCAATAAGGTTGCTAGCCACAGGCATATTGGCAACTTCAGTAAAGCCTAGCTTCTGTAAGGGCGTTTTGAATTTAACTGCTTGCTCTTCAATCACATCTTTATAGGCAATTACGCTAATGTGTTCACGGCTTGCAATCTCCTCAAGCTCACTATTTAGCGCTACTAGCATATCACCATCAAAGGGATAGTCGTTAGCAATGCCAATTTTGCAGCTATCTGTTACAGGAGAACCAACGCACAGTAGCCGAATGCTAAATAGGTTTGGAAGGTAATCACGTATCTTATTTAGTACATTTTTTAGTGCACCTTGAACAGTGGTATCAAGGCGATAATCTGTTACAAAATAGGGGGCAATACAAACAATAACACCACCACGTTTCACTGCAACATATCCTGTTTTGAAACCCTCTACTTTCCCAATCTCAAAAGCAAGGTGATAACGGTAGCTCTCGGCATCGCCAGGCAATAACCTATCCCACACAATCTCCTCATATTTTGCTGCACTAAAAGTACGCTCAGTAGTATATTTTTCCTGTGGAGAAACATTTTTAAACGCAGGCAAATATTCAGTTTGTACCTTATTTAAATTTTGAAAACTATTACTCATCGTTAACCTTACTTAAAATAATGACTCCACTGGTGCCACCAAATGCAAATGAATTGGACATGGCATGCTGTATGTTAGAAACGTTTCTTGATATATTTGGCACGTAATCTAAATCACACATTGGGTCGGGCGACTTTAAATTAATGGTGGGAGGTAAGTGGTTATTGGTGAGAGCTAACGTTGTCGCTACCAACTCTACTGCACCTGCAGCACCCATTAAATGTCCATGCATAGATTTGGTTGAACTCACAGGTATTTTGTAAGCATGTGCACCAAACACTTGTTTAATAGCAGCCGTCTCCGTGGCATCGTTAAGTTGCGTGCCAGTACCATGTGCATTAATATATCCAATTGCCTCTGGTGCTAAGTTGGCATTGTTGAGCGCGGCTTGCATAGCTCTAGCTTGACCCTCTACACTAGGCTGCGTGATATGTGCACCGTCGTTGGTTGTGCCGTAACCTACCACTTCAGCGTAAATATTAGCGCCTCGTGCTTTGGCATATTCCATTTCTTCCAAGACAAATACCGCTGCGCCTTCTCCTAAAACCAAGCCAGATCGATTAGCAGCAAAAGGCTTACAAGAGGATGCTAAATTCTCCTCATCTTCGTTGGCAAGCGTACGTAATGCTTCCCAAGCTTTAATCGTGCCATAAGTTAATAGCGCTTCTGCACCACCTGCGAGCATCACATCACAGTAGCCATGTTGAATTTGCCTATTAGCCTCGCCTATTGCAATAGTTGAAGAAGAGCAAGCTGTTGTGAAGGTAAGGCTAGGGCCAGACAGTTGAAAGTGCATAGAGACTTGAGCAGCAGCAGCAGCATACATGCCCATCAAAATGGTAAATGGTTTAAGTCGATTAGCTTGTTGCTTAAAAAGCCTGTCATAGCCGTCCTCAATAGAAGCTACACCACCCATGCCAGTACCTATATAGCAACCAGTGCGACTTAAATCAGATTCATTAAGCGTAAGATTGGCATCTTTCATTGCTTCAATTGCGCTATAAAGGGCAAATTGGCTAACGCGATCAAGTAATGCCAACTGCTGCCTTGTAAAGTACTCTGTACCTTCAAAATTTGCTTGAGCAGCAATTTTTGTATCTAGCTGATCAACAAAGTCCGACTTCATTTTACTGATGCCCGACTGACCGCGGATTAAAGCAGAGAAAAATTCTTCAGGCTTGTTTCCCAAAGGAGAAACAAGCCCTAAGCCTGTAATCACCACTCGTCGCAAGTGCGTACTAGCCATGCGTCAACTGCGCTTTTTCTTGCAGTAGTTTTTCAAACAGATTCACAACATCTTGAATCGTACTTACATTGACTTGACTATTATCGACCTTAATACCGAATCGATCTTCTGCCTCAAAAATAATATCAAAGGTATCAAGCGAATCTAAACCGAGCTCTGTTAGGCTACTTTCAGATTTTACATCGGAAAAATCAATGCCTAATTTTTTCGCTATCATTTGCTGCACGATTAATAAAGTATTTTCCATTGCATTTCCTATGCTATTTTTTCATGGTAGGGCGTTAGTTGTATTTTAGGTGCGCGCTTACAAAACTCTACGAGTCTTGTCGCTATATCGTCTTTGCGCTTATCCAGCGTTAGCACGTGATAAGTGTCATCGATATACATGGTTTCCAAATATTTAGAAGCGATATTCTTTTCAACATAATATGCATTCTCTAAACTTGCCATGTCGTCTTCAGTGGAGTGAACGATGAGTGCTGGAGAGTTCACATTGGATAAACATGTTCGTGCTGCTTTAATTAAACGCATACTTTCCAAAATTACGGTTGCAGGTGTTTTAAAATAACCAATTTTATCGGCCGATTGACTATCTTTATTGGCTAAAACAGCCGCTACCAGTGCACGAGTCCGCTCACATTTAATGCCATAAGGCGCGGTTTCTTCCCAATGAACAAAATATTTGAGGGGCGTATATAAAACAATGGGTAGTAAGACTTTTTGTTTGAATTTTGGTACGTTCCAACCATCGTAAAAAAAGGTTGTAGATAGTAAAATCACACCACTCACTTCCGATTTCCTCTTTGCCGCTACAAGTAAAGCAATGAGTGCGCCCATAGATAAACCGGCAATGAATACTTGTTCATACTCATTGCGTAAGGCATCAAAAGCAGTTTCAATCGATAGATACCAGTCTTGCCACTTGGTGGCTTGTAACGCTTCAATTGATTTGCAATGACCGGCCAATTCTGGGCACGCCACAGTTAAGCCTTGGCGTGAAATTACGCGGCCAAAGTGTTTCATTTCTGCTGGGGTTCCAGTCAAGCCATGCACCAGCAACACCGCAGTATTGCCTTTACGCTCTATAAATCCGTTTGTACCTAATAGACTATCTATCTTCATATACTTCCATTAAATCTTTCGACATCCACATTATTGGTAATCTCAATCATGCTTGAGCTCCAACTAGACACATTCCAGTGATAATCAATAAACCACCTAACCAACGATTTTTACTAACCTTTTCCCC
This sequence comes from Methylotenera sp., assembly GCA_043745985.1. GTDB lineage: Bacteria > Pseudomonadota > Gammaproteobacteria > Burkholderiales > Methylophilaceae > Methylotenera. The sequence goes on along the minus strand of JAYTRW010000346.1, from coordinate 1,547 downwards.
AAGAAAGAAGGTAGAGGCTAATAGAATTAATACGATGGTGACGCTAGACAGTGGGTAAGCAATACTTAAAGGAGTGGTTGATAGAAAACCAATCCAAACAATATATTCAACGATATAAACGATAACACCAGCGGTAATTTCTTTACGTTTAAGCGCCGCCAAAATATTATCAAAATGCCCGTACCAGCCTGCTTTAGTGGATTCCGTGAGCTGATTTGTACCATGCTTAAATAACGTTGTGCCAAGTGTGTCGAGCAAAACAGCGGCAATAAATAATAGCCAAGGTTTATACATTGTGATTATCATGTCGGGGCGCTCAGCGCTTGAATTAGCGCAATATTGGTTAACTCATTGCGCTTTAAAAATAATTGGTTGTTTGGAGTGTTTGATACCTTTCTATCCAACCAAGAGCCTATCCATTTTAGAGGTGAGCGAAATGTGGGCTTGGAATAATCGCCTACGGTATCTGCTCCCACAATATCAAATTTGTCCTTAATTGCGCGGATCGTACTTGTGACTGTAGAGATTGGTAATGTGCCTTGCTCCCAGTTTGTATAAGCATCTTCAAGACGCAAGCAGTCTTTATCTATACTGATATACACTTGTTGCGTTGAGATGTAATTAATAACCTCTGCAATACCCGCTTCTAAATTTTGAATGAGCTTGCTATGTAAGATAACTGTTTTATTTTCTAGACTAATTTCCACAGCCTGATAAGGCAATAATATAATTTTTTTGCTTAAATAGCTTTCAACATCACCTTTGATAAATTCATTGCCATTGATATCGCCACTTTCTAAGCCCACAATGATGATGCGCGCCACATAGGGTAAGCGTGCTAGGCTATATACCCAAGTACCACAATGATATTGGTGCGGTGGCCTTATCCAGTCGGGATGGTTATCAAATAACACCACAGTGAGCGGCATTCTGTAACGTGCAATAAGCCCAAGTGAAAAATGGTGAAAATCGCCAGAGCCCAAAAAAGTAAAGCCATCACTAAGATTATTAATAGCAGATTCGCAAATTGCAGAGAATTTTTTAGGGTTAGTCCATAAGCGTGCGGCATACTGAAATTTACGCAAACTACTTATCTTGATGCGTGTTTTAAACGCAGCAAGAAGCTCTTGCTGCGCGGTGATGCTGCCATCGAAATCTAAGATATTAATCGCTTGCATGTTGCGTTTTTACTCAGCACCGCAACGACGTAATAACATCTCAAACAAATGAATACCTAAATCAATTTCTTTCTCAGAGATTAATAAGTTAGGCGCTAAGGTAATCACATTTTTCTGATAGCCGCCAATGTCCAGCACTAGGCCATATTTTTTATCACCTACTAGTAAATCACCTTTTAAGCCTTCGTTAAACATGCGGTCAGCAAGCTCGCGGCTAGCGGTATAGCCATCTTTTTCACACAACTCAATCCGCAAAGCCAATCCAAGACCGCTCACATCACCTACTACTTTCCAGCGTGATTTCAGTGCCTGAATTTGTTTTAAAAAGTAGGCGCCTGTAGTATTCACTTGTGCGCCAAAATCTTCCTC
>JAYTRW010000345.1:0-1185 GCA_043745985.1 Methylotenera sp. | reverse complement strand
CAACCGCGGCAAATCAATTAGGTTATTTTTATCTGGTAGAAACAGAAAAGACGCGACTTTATTTGATTAGCCAGCGCTTTATTACCCGTGAAACACCGTTAAATCTAGTGTTAGCCAGCCTAGATGGCTCAACGCAACATATCAGCCAAGGCATTAGTCAAGAACAGGGCATTGAATGTTCTGATATTAATTTAAGCCAAATCACCAAAAGCTTAAACTTACCCGCAAAATTAATAGAGCAAATGCCAGAGTTACTGCATATGCATTTGTTGGCTAGTGGGCATGTGGTCGATAATCTGGCTCCTGAAGCGCTGACTAAAGAATATGACTTTAGTAAGTTAAAGCAGAATATCAAGCTAGCCGCATTGTTATTGGGTGTGCTGGGTCTATTTGCCGCAGGTGGAATGTTGATGCAAGGTTTAAGCTATCAATCAGCGCTAAAAGAGGCGAGGCAAGATACCGTGTTACAGCAGCGTCGTTATGACGAAGCCGCTAAAAATTTCCCAGTCACTACAATAGGTGCAGAAGACTTAAAAGCCGCGGTAGAGTTAGATAAAACCATTTCGATTTATCCAAAATCACCAAGACGCATGATGCAAGTGGTCAGTACTGCGCTAGAGCAAGTGCCAGAAGTGCAGCTAGACCGATTGCACTGGGTGCTGACTAACGATATGAATAGTAAAGATGACGATAAACTCATTAGTTTGCCAGCTTCTAATACGCCAACTAACCCAGCGTTCACGGCGGATGCAACTAAGCTATATGAGTTGGCCTATGTGACGGCAGAAATCTCTGGATTTACGGGTGATTACCGCAGTGCATTAAACAGCGTGCATAAATTTGTAGAAAAGCTCAATCTTGACCAAAACGTAGCTGCAGTAGAAGTGCTACAAGAACCAGTGAATGTGAGTTCTTATGTCAACCTGCAAGGCAGTACTACCGATGAGCAAACCGCACAAACACAACCCGCTTTATTCAAGTTGAAAGTGATACTAAAGGCACCTGAAGTAGCGTTAAATGCAGGTCTGGCTGAGGTAAAGCAGCCATGAAACTAGACAAGCAAGATTGGCAAAGGCTGCAAGTCAATATTTCATTGCTAGTGGTGGTGGTGATTGCAGTTGTCGCGTTATTTGCATTAGCGCAAAAGTTTACTAGCGAGCAAGAAAAAGCCATGCAGCAACAGCA
>JAYTRW010000344.1:0-1187 GCA_043745985.1 Methylotenera sp. | reverse complement strand
ACGAGCATCAATTCGCGCTCGATAAATTTACCATCGTTTAAATCAAGCACTTTTACAACGTCAATGAGCTTGTTTAACTGTTTAATAATTTGTTCGATCACCGCTTCAGAACCTGAAGTGACAATGGTCATGCGAGATAATGTTGGGTCTTCTGTTGCCGCTACTGTGAGTGACTCAATATTGTAGCCGCGCGCTGAAAATAAACCTGCTACGCGTGATAGCGCGCCAGCTTCGTTTTCCATGAGTAGCGAAATAATATGGCGTGGAGCGTTAGTCGTCATTATAGGTCCTCCGCTCCAATGTCACTGGCTAAAATCATTTCAGACAAACCCTTACCATTTTGTATCATTGGGAATACGTTTTCTTTTTGATCAGTGATGAAATCTAAGAACACAAAGCGCGATTTCATATCAAAAGCTTCTTTCAATGCACCTTCAACGTCGCTAGGCTTAGTGATTTGCATGCCCACATGACCATAAGCTTCGGCCAATTTAACGAAATCTGGCAAGCTTTCCATATAAGATTCTGAATAACGATTCTCATAGAAAAACTCTTGCCATTGACGCACCATGCCCAAGTAGCGGTTATTCAGCATAATGACTTTAATTGGCAAGTGATATTGCGCACAAGTTGAAAGCTCTTGAATATTCATTTGAATACTGCCTTCACCTGTAACACATGCTACCTGCGCGTTTGGGTGTGCAAACTGCACGCCCATTGCATAGGGCAGACCAACGCCCATGGTGCCTAAACCGCCAGAGTTAATCCAACGACGTGGATCATTAAACTTGTAATATTGCGCCGCCCACATTTGGTGTTGGCCAACGTCTGACGTCACAAAAGCTTCGCCTTTAGTCACTTCATGTAGTTTTTGAATGACGTATTGCGGTTTAATAAACTCATCGCTTTGTGCATAATCTAAGCATTTTTTGCTACGCCAAGCGTTAATTTGTTTAAACCATGCAGCTAGTGCGTTAGTGTTTTGTGCTGGTTTTTCAGTCGCAATCAGCTCGTTCATATCTGCAAGTACAGATTTAACGTCACCAACGATAGGCACATCAATTTTTACACGTTTTGATATTGACGATGGGTCAATATCAATGTGAATAATCGTGCGTGGCGTTGACAAGAAGTGTTTGGTATTACCAATCACTCGGTCATCAAAACGCGCACCAACAGCCAACAGC
>JAYTRW010000343.1:0-1187 GCA_043745985.1 Methylotenera sp. | reverse complement strand
TAATTGCTTTAATCAAAACCCGTCGAACTCAAAAATACAGACAGTCCCAAAAAGCGATAAATTTGAACTACCTACTACTGGCAGAGTTACTCTTCGTTTGAAGCTAAAATATCATCTGCATACACAACATACATATTGCGACCAAGCCGTTTAGCTGAATACATCGCTTCATCAGCACACTTCAATAAATTAGCTGGCGTAGCGCCCGACTTAGAATAAATCGCCACGCCTAAGCTACCACCAACTTCCAATACTTTACCGTCAATCTCAAAAGGTTTAGTCAGCGCTTTAATGATTTTCTCTGCAGCTACTGTCGCTTGCTGTTCATCTTCCACTTTTGGCAATAGAATCACAAATTCATCACCACCTATTCTGGCAACGGTGTCATCTGTGCGAAGCAACTCTTTTAAACGCCCTGCCACGCCTACTAACAATCGATCACCGACCGCATGCCCATAGTCATCATTGACCGCTTTAAAATAATCTAGATCTAAGAACATAATGGCCACCATTTGCTTAGAGCGCTTAGCTGCTTTAAAGGCTTGCGCTGCTTTATCATCTAATAGCCTACGATTTGGCAAGCCAGTCAGCGCATCATAGTAGGCCAATTCTGAAAGTACAGTGGTTGAGTCAAACAATTGCTTGAGTAAGTTTTCTACATACTCATTTCTAAGAATCAAGCCAGTTAATATCAGCAAAAAAAATAGTGTTAACAAGGCTGGGAACAAAGTTTTACTTAGTAAGCGCTTATTCCAGCCTTTTGCGGCCACATCCACATTCAGCATGACAAAATTTGGCGTTTTAACTGTAACACTCACAGGTACGCGCGCACTAATCCAAGAGCCCCAATGATCAGTGACAGGGCCCTCAACGATAGGCACTCTTATTTTCATCACGCGTTTGAGTTCGTCACTCGCTTCTGTAAATATCTCAGCAAGTTTGGATATTTCTGAGGGCGGCTGAGGGCTAGCATCAAGTAAAAATCGAACCTGTTTTTTGCTTTGAGTTTTATCTAAATATAATAGATAGATAAAATGGCAATCCATATTCACTCTACATGCGCTATTCAACTTAGAGTTAAGCTCAACTAAATCCTCCACCTTAATAAGGTCTGGATCTGTATTTAAGGTCTTGGCAAAGGGTTGCCAGTCGATAGACTTCTCAATAGTTCTAGCATAAGTGATTAA
>JAYTRW010000342.1:0-1188 GCA_043745985.1 Methylotenera sp. | reverse complement strand
ATTTGACCAATCAAGGTGATGTTTTTGCTTTGCATCGTGTTGACTATGCACCGCAAGCGCAGCAGCGGCTTGATCATATAGGCTTTGTGCTAAATTCTATTGAAGATGTAGATAGCTGGTACGATTATTTGGTGAAAAACGGTGTCAAAATAACTGAGCCACCTAAGACACACCGAGATGGCGCGCGAGGTTTTTACTGTTTAGATGCGGTAGGGCATTTGCTAGAGCTTATCTACCATCCACCCATTAGTAAGAAACTTACTTAAAATCTATCTTTATTTCTGAGTCACTTTATTTCTCGGTCACTTTCACAGTAAGTGGCTGCTCGTCTTCTAGAAGATTCAGCAGTCTATCTACATTAGGATGTTTTCCAGGGCAGTTCTCTGCATCCGCAGCGTGTTCAGCAAATAAACTTAAACCTTCTACAGCGGCATCCAAAGAAATTTCTCCATACATACGAAACAGGTGGTAATACACTTTTATCGAACCTTGGCTGCCAGGCTTATTTTCTAAGGTACCTGCGGAGCTGCCATCACTGTTAAAAAGCTCAATACATTGCACATGCGAGGCATCGTCTAGAGTTTGTAAAACGTCACTGAATTTTTGCATTGAATACTTACCTTCTTATAAATAATAACTTGATGATGTCATCAATTTTGAAACTTTTTGCATTAAAAACTTTACTGGAGCGGGAGGCTCTGCCGCGCCAAGCTGCTTGGCTTCATTCGCATGTTTGGCTTCATCTTCTTGCATTTGTTCAATAATTTTACGCGTTTTCTGGTCTGCTTGTGGCAGTTTTTCAAGGTGGCTAGTTAAGTGTGCGCCTACTTGTTTTTCAGTTTCCTCCACAAAGCCTAAGCTCCATTTATCACCTACTGCACCTGCAATCGCACCCAAACTAAACGAACCTAGATAAAACAAAGGATTCAGCAGACTTGTACGACCACCTAGTTGAGTGATTCGTGATTCGCACCAAGCTAGATGTTCGGTTTCTTCCTGCGCAGCTTGCTTTAAGGCGGCGGTAGTTTCCGCACTTTTCGATGTTAAAGATTGCCCACTGTACAAGGCCTGCGCGCAGACTTCACCAGTATGGTTCACGCGCATGAGCGCACCAGCTTGTTTCTTTTCCGCCTCGGATAAATCTGCTTCGGCAATGCTTGCATCTGGGTGCGCACGCACGCTATGTGG
>JAYTRW010000341.1:0-4067 GCA_043745985.1 Methylotenera sp. | reverse complement strand
TTGTCGCTGAGTTTGACCCATTGCGCCGCTTGGCTGTTGCTGCATATAGCAAAACAGAATATGAATAGTGCGATTAATCTTTTCATTGCATCCCAGCCCTCAACAAATTTATTTCAGGCTAAATTATGCTGAGATAGTCAGAGATTTTAATGATGAAGTACTGCTGGATTTAGACCTTAATTCCTAGGTTTGGAGTATTTTGCTTGAAATTAGTTGGTAATACTGGAGTTTGTAATATGAGACCAACTTTCAACCAATAGCTTTAAGTAGACTTTTTCGTTTCTAAGTAAGATTTTGTTTGGCAAAAAATAACCATACTGATCGGTATAGTTTTCATATTGAATATCCCAACCATCTTGCTTTAAAGTGCTCAAACGGCCTTGTTCATCCCATGTACTGGCTTGAATGGCACTGCTGCTTGGACGTCCTAACGACCAATCTGCAAGACCTGCTAGTGGCAATTGCCATCCCAACGTGTTTTGAGTGAGCGTTTCAGCATCTGCGGCAGTAACGCTATTGCCTTTAGCGTCCTCTAAAGTCACGTTTTCAGCAGTTTTCTTAATGCTAGCTAATTGTCCGCCAAGGGGCGAATATAGGGCGATATCATCCTTCATTTTGTTATGTTGCCAAGAGAGGCTGCCAGAGAAGCCCTTGCCGTCTGCCTGAACGCCAATGCGACCTTTAATGCTAAATTGGTCTATACTTGCAATATCTTGCAAATGCGCTTGCTGGCGAGCTTGTGAAGCGGCGTTGGGGTGAGCTTCAGGCTTAGGTAGCGAACTGCAACTTGCCGCCATAGCAACAAGGCTACAAGTGAAAAGTAAACGAACTAAGTTCATCTCTAAATCTTAATCCCTAAATCTTTAAGCAAAAAGATTTACGATTTGAATTTATTGGCCGTAGTCATCAGTACTTCATTATCTGGATTTCTGCTAAGCGCATCAGTCCAGATCTTCTTGGCCTCGTCATGCTTACCTTTTTGCCATAAAACTTCACCTAAATGTGCCGCTATCTCAGGATCTTGATTCACTTGGTAAGCTTGTTCCAAGTAAGTTATTGCCTTGTCTAGCTTGCCTTTTCTGTAGTATGCCCAGCCTAGGCTATCTAACATGTAATGGTCATTTGGGCTGATGGTTAAAGCTTTTTCTATTAGCGTTACTGCTTCATCTAGCTTGATGTTACGGTCAGCGAATGAGTAGCCCAGTGCATTGTACGCCGCAGCAAAATCAGGCTTAGCCGCGATGGTTTTACGTAATTCGCTTTCCATGATGTCTAGTCTGTGAACTCGCTCAGCGGCTAGCGCGTAGTCGTAGACCAATTCTGGAGTATTGGGTAAGTTTTTAACAGCTTTATCCAGTAAATCAAATGCATCATTATCGCGCTTAGCCTTTGCTAGTAAGGAAGCTTGCGTTTGAATGACAATGATTTGTTGCTCAGTTGTTAAATCTTCGACAGCATCTAGTTTTTCAATGGCTTTATCTACCGATTGGGTACGTGCAATTAAGTTTGCCGCACTAATTTGAGCTTCTAAGAAGCGTGGGCCAGGCTGCACTTTGCTGTACCAAGTCATTGCGTCAGCATCACGATTTTGTTTTTCAGTGACTTGCGCTAAGTAAATGTATAGTTGGTCGGTATCTTTAAAGTCTTGTGTTAAAGCTTGCTTAAAATAAGCTTCAGCTCCCGCAAAGTCACCAGCTTGGAATGAGAGTAATCCAACAACGGCAGTCACTTCTGGGCTATTTTTACCGTATTGCAATATGGTTGGATATTGATTTTTCGCCACGTCATATTGCTTTTGGTTCACCATGATTTTTGCCATGTTGACGCGAACTTCATTTGAATCAGGATATTGATCTAAAAATGATTGATAAAAATCTATACCAGATTGTGGTGCTTGATTGAATAAGATTTGCCCTTTTAGCAATGCTGCGACGTTCCAGCCTGGTTTAAGTGTTTCGGCTTTATCTAGTGCTTGCAATGCTACGTTATTTTGATTTGCTGCATAGGCGGACTGCGCAATTGCGAACTGCGCTTCAGCTAGGTCTGGATAAGGTGCAGCAAGCGACTGAACTAAACTCAATACCCCAGCTTTGTCTTTGCTGCGGCTAAGTAGATTATTTAGATATAAAAAGCCACCAGCACGCGTTTCTTCTTTATCAAAAATTTTCTTCAAATAAGGTTTTGCCGCATCTAATTTGTCTGTCGCAATGAGTATCTCTGTCATGGCTTGTTGCGCTTCGGTGGAAGTGGGGTCGAGTTCAGACCACAGCTTTATGCTAGTAACGGTCATGCCCGGCACATTGCCATAAGCTGCAACTTTGGCAGCACGCTCTGCTAGGCTGGCATCTTGCGAAGTTTTTGCCAACTCATAAAAAACCTTGCTTGAGGTTGCTAAATCGCCGCGCTGCCCAGCAACCTCAGCCACTAAATATTTAAAAACAAAGTCCGCTTCAGCATTGAATGGATTGGCTTGAGCTGCTTGGTTGGCTGGCCCATTCGCGACGGTTGCACAACCGCTCATGCACAAGGCGCCAGCAATCAGGCTTGTACCGATGATATGTTTAACCTTAAACAAATTTTTGTTTAAGTGGCGTTTAGTTTGAGATAGACGAGGCATTGGGCGCATAAGTTATTTTGTAATTATTGAGAATGAGTGAAAATAAGCTTTAAAAATAAGGTTTAATAGTCGCGACAAATTAATATGTAAGATAATAAGCCATTACTACGGTATTGTACTGTTCTATTTCTTAGTCCGTGACAGGTGCTGCAAGTTCCTCCATAATTATGGATTGACTGCAATGAATGTCAATAGAACTTTACTGTGTTGCGGTTCTCAATAGATTGCAGCTCTCAAAAACATAAGTAATTTTTAGCGCTGACAGGCTCGTGATTTTTAAAGATAACTGATTGATTTTTAGTCACAATAACCTGTATTTTTGTAATAATAAATAGAGTAACTATGAATAATTTTACAGTAGAGGCAAACGAGCTCACACGGCTATACGGTGGCAGAGAAGCTGTCAGCAATGTGAGTTTTACTTTAAGTAAAGGTCAGGTGTTGGGCTTTTTAGGTCCAAACGGTGCGGGTAAATCGACCACCATGAAAATGCTGACAGGTAATCTTGCGCCAAGTAATGGTTCAGTCAAGATTTGCGGTATTGATATGATGGAGAGCCCAAAAGAAGCCAAAGCGCTTATTGGATACTTGCCTGAAATGCGCCCTCTATATAAAGAGTTAACTGTAGATGAGTATTTAACCATTGCGGCTAGGTTGCATAGAGTGAGTGCTGGCAGTATCAAAAAAGCAGTAGAAGTGGCAAAAGAGCGTTGTGGTTTGGGTCACATGAGCAAACGTCTGATTGAAAATCTATCAAACGGCTATCAGCAACGTGTGGGTATTGCACAAGCGATTATTCATAACCCGATGGTTGTTATTCTGGATGAGCCGACGGTTGGTTTAGACCCGATTCAAATTCGTGATATTCGTGCATTGATTCGTGAAGTTGGTACTGAACGAAGCGTCATTATTTCTACTCATATTTTGCCAGAAGTAGAAATGGTTTGTGACCATGTGCAAATTATCGATAAAGGTAAATTAGTCTTTAACGGTTCTATTGATGTGCTTAAAAAACAACGCATAGGCAATAAGTTGTTGATAGCGATGCATAATGCGCCTAATGCAGACGAAGTATTGAAGATTGCAGGGGTGACTGAGGTTGAGGTCGTTTCTGCTGGTTTAATGCGTATTCGTTTTGCTGATGATATAGCGCCAGCAGAGGCTATCGTGCAAGCAGCGGTTAAAGGTGGCTGGGGACTACATCAAATTGCGCCTGATCAAACTAGTTTAGAAGACGTGTTTGTACAATTGACGTATCAAGAACAAGCTGAAGCTTAAACCCAAAATAAGACCAGAATTAAGGGAAGATAATGATTATTAATGTAGCAAGAAAAGAACTTAAAAGTATGTTTGCCTCACCCATGGGCTGGGTGATTTTATCATTGCTGATGTTTTCCTTTGGTACGTATTACTTAAATGGTGTGAATGATTATTTTGCGGTGATGTCTGG
>JAYTRW010000340.1:0-1192 GCA_043745985.1 Methylotenera sp. | reverse complement strand
CTTGGAGCTATCACACAGATCCAAATGACGAAACGGTTGCAGTTCGCAGTCGCGCTGGTTTGTTCGACATTTCTGCACTAAACCTTGTTAATGTATCTGGCGCTGATGCTGAGGCGGTATTAAATGCAATGGTTGCCAAAGATATTACCAAACTTAAAATAAACACTGGCATTATAGCGGTGGAAATGAATGAAGCTGGTGAGTTGTGCGACGATATTATGATTATTCGTCTGGGTGCTAATGAATTCAAAATCTCTCATGGAAGTGGTAAAACACCAGGCAATCTAAGTAAGTTATCTGCAGGCAAAAACATTAAAGTTCAAAAAGATGACGATACGCATGTCTTGTCATTACAAGGTCCAAAATCTCTTGAAATTCTTACGCCGCATGTAGGCATTATATTGTCAGAGTTACCCTATTTTGGTTTTGTGAAAACCACGATATTTGGTATTAACGTGATTATTGGCCGTGGTGGGTATGCAGCAGAACGTGGCTATGAAATTTATAGTAGAGCAAAAAATACAGCCACGATTTGGGACAAAATTATTGAGATTGGTAAGCCATTTTGCATCATGCCAGCCTCTTGGAACTGTCTAGAGTTAACTAGAGTAGAAGCTGCTTTGCAGTTCTTTCCATTTGAAATGCCAGAGGGCGACACAACCCCTTGGGAGGCTGGTTTAGGTTGGGCTATTGATCTTGATAAAGCGGCTGAATATACAGGAAAAGTGGCTGTATTAAAGTCAAAAGGTCAAGAGCGTGTTAAACAAGGCGGTCTTGTTTGCCAAAGTGCAACCGCAGTTGAAGCAGGCGCCAAAATAATGAAAGGTGGCATTGAAGTTGGCATCGTTACTAGCGGTAGTTACAGTGAATATTTAATGCAGTCCATCGCTATGATGCATATCAAGCCTGAATACTCTGCCATTGGTACTGAGGTGGAAATAGTAGGAAAAATTACCAGTTGCAAGGCAAGGGTGGCACAAACGCCATTTTACGACCCAATGCGCATGCGTACCTATCCTGAGAGGATGAAAGGTTAATCATGGAGCGTGGATATTGGATTAGAAGTAAGCCCGTCTATACTTCATTGTTGTGGCATGAGAAAGCTACTTCGCATTTAGTCGTCGCACAGGGTCAGGGCGGCATGGCCGTGTTGAAGTTATTTCAGTTGATGCATCCTAAGCAAGCAATCACG
>JAYTRW010000339.1:0-4070 GCA_043745985.1 Methylotenera sp. | reverse complement strand
CATCTAATGAAGTCAGCGCTGTCGCAGCGTTATGATATTGCGTTAACAACCCTGCTGTTTGCGCAATTGGCACTAATGCTCGAGAAGCCAACATGGTGCAGGCAATCAATCCACCCATCGTTAAATCGCCATTCACCACCAAATAAACACCTAGCACCACCAGTGAAATATTTATCAACTGCTGAATCGTACTTGCACCATTATTAATAGATGAGGATAGCAACCTTAATTTGCTCGACACCTCAGTGAGAAAATGCGCGCTATGCTCCCATTTACGCTGCATTTGCCCTTCAATACCCAAAGCTTTAACCGTTTCAAGGCTCACCAAGCTTTCAATCAGCGTAGCGTTTCTAATAGCACTTGCGCGATACATAGTTTCAGAAAGCTCATGCATTTTAGTTTGCACGCTAAACGAATACACTAAAATCAAAACCGCTCCCACAATCACGGGAGTAACCATGTATGGAGAAATCCAAGCCATCACCACCACAAAAATCAGGCCAAACGGAATATCAATCAGCGTTGTAATTGTGGCAGATGTGATGAAATCACGCACAGTTTCAAATGAGCGTAAATTGGAAGCGAAAGAGCCTACAGAGTTAGGCCTTTGCTCAAGACGGATACCCAACACTTGTTCCATAATACGTGCGGTGAGCTTTACATCTACACGCGTACTGGCCCAATCGAGGAAATAACCACGCAAAGTTCTGAGAATTAAATCACCAATAATCATCAGCGAAATACCAATCGCCATCACCCACAGAGTCTCAACAGCACGATTCGGCACAACACGGTCATACACGTTCATCGTAAATAATGGCATCGCCAAAGCGAACATATTCACCACAAACGCTGCCACCATAATGTCGCGGTAAATACGACTATTCTCGGCCAGAGTACCCCAAAACCAGTGACGCAGCCTCACTTTGCCAACAATAGGCGCACGCTGATCAAACGAATATTTAGCTTTTGCTACAATGTAATAGCCTGAGCAACGTTCGTCTAACTCACTAATAGCAATCGATATTTCCGCATCGCCCAGTTCAGGAAAAATCACATTCGCTTTATTTTCACTGAAATCCAGCTTGGTCAAAACGCAAGCTTCTTCATCTTTCAATAATAAAATTGCAGGCAAAAATTCTGAACGAATTTTATCGAGCGGTTTTTTTAACATAGTGACAGCTAAGTTAACGCGTTCAGCTGAACGCTTAACCAGTGCGGGCGTCATCTTACCGTCACGTAACGGCAACCCTGAAATTAGAGCATCTTTAGAAGTGGCAACATTTTGAATGCGGCAAATAAGCACAAGGCTATCTAACAAGGTATCTACAACACCTATATTTTCACCCTTAGTATTTTCAATTTGAGTTAAATTCTCAGCACTCATGTTTTTCCCTGTTAATCATCACACCCAAAAACCGATTGTACTACTTGTTCTATCAATCAGATTTTTTCAAAAAAATTGCACAACTCAAAACGAACACCAAGTTTAATGCCAAACATGCTCACGCTGTATAAAAATGAAGGGCAATGGCGGTCTTATTGGTGAAAATTTACATAGCTTTACATATTTCTAAGCTGCCGACTAAAATCTACTTATAGCCGATATCAACTATATTAATTAGAATTAACCCACGCAAAAGATAACGCAGAGACCAAATATGAAATCTCTGGTTTGAACTGCTTTTATAGGCTACTTAGGGAGTTTTATTACAAAGGTTAATGCTAGAGGTATAACAGGGAGTTTTTTGGAGGCGCGAACCACATTCATTTATTGAATTAAATCAATAAATTAAAAAAACTATACCTAATATTACCTCTTTCATTGTTTAAAACACTTCAAAATTTATAACATTTTTGAAAAAATTAGGGGATTCGGTTGGCTATGGCCGCTTAACCCTACTTTTAACTGTAGCTAAAAATGGGGGGATTGCCGATGTAGTAATCTATATCTAAAATTTTCAAATTACCTTAGCTTAACCTCACAAAAATGCGAGAGTTCATCAGCCTTGGCACCTATGTATATTTGTAAGATAAGTGACAGCTTGCCAGATTATGATGCATTTGATTTTCAATAATATTTTTTATCCTATGATCTACTATGTATTAGTTCGCTTGCACAGCCAATTTCTTCAGCTCTTCGCTAACCTTGCCTGCGAGGCTATTTGCACTACTTGAGGTGGTGGCATTATCTAACCAAGAGCCTTCCATCTGAACGTATGCAGTAAACGTCTTCCGCTTTGTCTTAACGTCAACCATCAAAAGTCTTGGATACACGAATAGGTAAGTCGGTTTCATGGCCACACCAATAATTACGTAATCGGCGCCGGTCTCCTCAGCAAGACCTGCCGCAATATCTGTATGGTCAAACAAGTAGGTAGCAGACTGGGTAGCTAATATTGCTTTAATTTTGTCATTTACTGGCACTATCTCTACGCCATCGGCAGCAAGTTTCTCTTTAAAAGCTACATTAAAATGTACAATTCGCGCCAACTCTTCTGGAGGGTTAGGTAAGTCCGTAAGGTCGTTAAGTGAAAAGTCTAAGACCATGACTTTACCAATTGATGCTGTAGCAGTTGGTACGGTTGAGACTGACTCAGAAGCAGTTGCTTCTGTAGCTCTTGGTATAGCAGCGGCTGATTTAGCAACAGTTGTAGTTAAAATTGGCTTAGTCACCGTTGACTCAGCACATGCAGTTAGCGAGAAGAAACCAGCTAGGCTTAGAAAAAAAATAACAAATAGATTTAAATTTCTCATCAATGGTTCTCTCTGTCGATATGATTATTAAAATATTGAGGGTGGTTTTTTGGCAACTAGTTTGAACAGCTACGTCACCAGATGTATACTTACTGGTTAATATACATTTTTATTTAAGTAAAAGTAAAAAATTGATGGCATAAGCATTTGTCCTTTTGGCCAGTTTCCGAAATTTGCAAGTTAAATGAAAAGACATTGACTACACCCTGAAAAAAAATACAAGTTGCCCTCACCGACCACGCAATAATTTAATATTGAGTTATCCTGTTCAAGGAGGTCCGAGACTAGACGTTGACTGTTTCTATTCTTTTAAGTAAAAAGAATAGAAAGCTGCCCAATGCCATTACCCCAGCGGCAATATAAAGCCCTGCTGAGTAATTCCCAAAGATAGCGGCTATTTTGGCAGTAATTGCGGGTCCAATGATTTGGGCAACACCATAAGCAATCGTCATTTTACCCATCATCTTGGCCGGTCGAGTTGGATAATAGCGTCCTGCCATACTAAGTACAAGACTGACAATTCCCATACATGTGCCCCCAAATAAGATGGCGCCAGCCAACGCACCTATCAATCCACCTCCGATAATTGGAAGTAAGATCCCAATTATTTGAATGACTGCAGCTATTACAAGTGCGTTCAGCCCGCCGATTCGGCGAGCAATGAAATCCCAGGCAATGCATGATGGCCCAGCAGCTAAGCCAATGACAAGGAATACCAAATTACCCTTGCCTTCGAGCCCTGGGATTGAGTTCACGATTGCTACGATGAATGTGGCGGTGACCACATAGCCAAAGCCTGCACAAAAATACGCTGCCATAAAAAGTCGTAGAAAAGCTTGGCTAGGGGGGCAGTCCAGCATGGATTTACCAGACTTGGTGATGATGCTTCGATCTGGAGGTGGTAACCAACCAAGGGCTGGAATGAGTAGCAATAATCCAATGCCGGAAAATACAAACCACTGTTCATTCCAGCTGATTGAAGGGGTCATCACGATGGCGGCTGCCGAGCAAACTGCAATACCTAAACCAACGCCAGAGAAATGTATGCCCAGTTCACTGTGATGATTATGACGAATGAGCCAGTTCAGGATTAGGCCGCTACCAAACATTAAGCCAGCTGCGCTACTCAGGCCAGCAATGAAGCGTGATATTGACCATATGGTAAAGTTGTCAGTAAGCCCCATCATTACCGTACTGGCAACAGCAATGACCATGCCAATTCGGTAGAGGCGATCTTTAATCACAACGTCGTTAATCACGGAGGCCAGGAGTGCTCCGCTTAAATAGCCCATGTAATTGATGGCTGCCAGAAA
>JAYTRW010000338.1:0-1195 GCA_043745985.1 Methylotenera sp. | reverse complement strand
CAAGGTGCTTTGTCGCGACTGGTTTCGTTGTGTCATATGTGGCCGTTCACCAGCAAAAGAACCCAATATAGAACTTCACATTGATCCTTGGTCTAAAGGTGGTCAAAACACAGAAGGAAATTTACGTACTTTGTGTTTTGATTGCAACTTAGGTAAGGGCGCTAAAATTGAAAATTTAACCTAATCCCCTTTCACCACGCCGAGCAACGGAAACATAAAGGAAGATTTCAGCAAGCGGCTGTTTGAGCGTAAGCGAGTTTCCGACTGCTGCCTTTATGTTGAGTAGCGCAGGGAAGGCGAAGCCCGTGGTGTTGGGGTGCCGTTTTCTTTGGTTACTTTCTTTTTAGGCAGTTAAAAGAAAGTAACCAGCTGTCGGGCTACCCCCGACACGTTGAATCATCTAGAAATATCGCAATACCCACTAGATTCCGATTTTCATCGTAATGACGATTTCAGATAGACTTTACCCTCACCCTTAAGGGAGAGGGTAAAGTCAAAATGGATTCCCAGCTGCAGGGCATAACGGAATGGGCGATTTAAAATACCCATTCTCTACCAATTCATGCCATCACCATTCGACTTAGTGCTATAGCACTAAGTCGAATGTGAAAGCCAATATCCATGTGCCTCCCAGCCCAATGCTTTTACTAATAAAAGCCTGTATGATAATCTACATGCAAAACATTCTATTCAAAAAATATTACTTAGCGCTTTTCTTCGTAATCGCAGCAGTTTTATTCACAAGTTGCGATGATAAAAAACATCAATCTGACAAAAACTCACCTAGTAACAACCTCAAAGTCGTCATTATTCGTCACGGTGAAAAACCAAAAGATGGCGACAATTTATCCTGCCAAGGTCAAAATCGCGCATTGCAATTGGCATCCGTGTTGCATGCAAAATTCAATATTCCAGATGACATTTATGTGCCTGCGCTAAAAAGCGCCGATGATACTAAACACAGTCGGATGTTTCAAACTATCAGCCCATTTGCCATTAAATATAACCTGCCTATTAACAGTAAATACAGCGCAGACGAAAATGAAAAAATCGCCAAGAGCGTACTTAAGAAAGATGACCTAGTGCTGATGGTATGGGAACATAGTGCTATTCAGGCGCTGGCTGGAACGCTTGGCGTGAATGGCGCGCCGCAATGGGCTGATAAAGACTTCGATAGTGTTTGGATAATTCATTA
>JAYTRW010000337.1:0-1195 GCA_043745985.1 Methylotenera sp. | reverse complement strand
AAAGCAACTTAAAACCTAGATTCTTCGCTACGCTCAGAATGACGGTGAGTTATAGTTGGGTTAATATCGCCAAGTAATTCATTTAAAGTTTTAAACCCATGCTCAAGCAACCCACCGTCTATATTATTGCCAGTAAATACAATGGTACTTTGTACATTGGTGTTACAAGCAATTTGCCGCAGCGAATTTACCAGCATCGTGAGGCATTGATTGACGGGTTTAGCAAAAAATATGGCATTATAATGTTATTATATTTTGAAGTATTTGAAGATATGCAGACGGCGACTGCTAGAGAAAAAGCACTAAAAGGCATTACTCGAGCCAAGAAAATCGCATTGATTGAATCTGTAAATCCAAACTGGAAAGATTTGACAGTTAAGTTAGAACTGCTCAAGCCTTAGTTCTAAGGAGCTGCCGTCAAACTTATTTTAACCCCATTGTGATGCATTGACCGTTTAACTCCCTAATGACACACTTGTCACAAGAGCGATACTTTAGTTTCTGATGATATTTTAATGCGCAAATTTTGTGCGGGTGATGGCAAGGCTTTTCGCACTTTATATGCGCGACATGAAAAGCCGCTTTATCGGTATTTGCGTCGCGTGTTGGGTGCTGGTTTAGCGGCGCAGGTGGATGAGGTTTTTCAAGATACTTGGATGCGCATGGTTGATGCGCGTGATAGTTGGCAGCCGCGTGATGGGGTGGCGTTTAAGACTTGGCTTTATACTTTGGCGCACCATCGAGCGGTGGATATTTTGCGTAAAAGCGGGCGTGAGGTTTCTGCTGATGAAGGTTGGTTGGATGAGGATAGTGAAACAGCGTGGCAATTATGGCCAGCATCCAACGTGGAGCAGCCCGAACAACAGGCCTTTTGGCGTAAAGCGGGTCAGCAGCTTTTGCATTGTTTGGAAGGTTTGCCTGCATTGCAGCGCGCCGCATTTTTGTTACATCATGATGATGGTTTGAGTTTGGATGAAATGACGCAGGTACTCAACGCTGAGTTCGAAACGGTTAAAAGCCGATTACGTTATGCTTTGTCCAAACTGCGTTTATGTATGGGCGCACATTTGCAGCCTATTTTGGAAGCGGATACGACTTCATGAGTTTGCAAGATCAACATTTACAGCAAGCACTTAAGCATGCGCCAGATAGTGAGCTAATGCCAAGTGATGCGACACGAAAAGCAGTGTTGGCT
>JAYTRW010000336.1:0-1196 GCA_043745985.1 Methylotenera sp. | reverse complement strand
CGCATCGCGGAAAATCCCGGTCACTCGCTTAAAACCGTGCCATTCGGGACCCCGAAGCATCGAGGACCCCATACATGCTTGTATGTTAATCCGCGAGGACTGACCCCATCGACTTTATTGCGGGGACTGCCCCCAGAGACGACCTCTGAGATTGGCTAATCCAAATAAAAAATTAATCGCAAATATAATAAAATATAATGGAATTTCCAAATTGTAAGACTTTCCTAGGTATCCATCATACACCCAAAATCTAAATTTTGAAAAGACAGTTACCTCCTTACTTGTGTATCTTGATATATGAAATCCATCTCCATCCTTAAATCTTCCATTGGTATCTAAAATTATTGAGAACTTGGATCTGTCAACAGCTAAACAGACACCCATATTTACCAATTTAAAATTGATTGATTTTTCATTTGAATTCATTATATATGAACTAAGCAATAGTGAATTTATTACAAATAATAAAATGAATGCATTACGGACCATTCCCAGATAATGTGTTTTCATATACAGTTGATGAAATGTTATAGCCCTCACTACCACCCCAAGTATTAGCGGCTTTTACGCTACTTTGAGTTACTTTGCCACATCGCTCAACCACCACCGACCATTTCACTTTGTAATAAGATGAAGCGACCGTATTTACACTTTGCGTAATAGCTCCGATATCGGCATCGCCATGTGTCTCCCCACCACTACAATCAATAGTCGCAACAACTTTGCTAGTTTCAGCATAGGTGTAACCACTTGCGTCAGTAGGACTCGTAGTCATTTTTACCCAGTTCTCAGAACCAAATTTACCAAACTGCCCTAAACCATTAAATCCAAAAACTATATCTTTTAGCCAATCATCGTCGCTTTGCGTGATTCTGACAGACGTGGCCAAATAAAGCTTTACTTCTATAGATCCAGTGTTTTTAGATTCATCACATTCACCTTTCATCGTAAGCGTTACTAATACTCCATCTTTATGTTTCGTAGTGTATTTACTCTCCCTTTTCCAATCAACCGTAGTTAGCCCGATCAAATCCCATTGATTAATTCCGTTATTTTCAACAAAACCATACAGGTTCACCCCACCTTTTTCCGCAATCGGATCTCTAGATGGCCAGCGGCCGGTTAGCGGATCATAGTAGCGGTAGCCGTAGTAATAAAGCGGTGCGTTTGCCACTTCGTCATTCAGGGGCTTGGTG
>JAYTRW010000335.1:0-1197 GCA_043745985.1 Methylotenera sp. | reverse complement strand
AGTAGAAATGAAATGGTAAATTTTATGTATGAGCGTTTTCAAAAAATGGTAAATCAGGCTTACTAGATGGCTGAACAAAGACGTAAACCTCGCTTAGGCGAATTGATGGTACAGCAAGGCCTAATCAGTCCTGATCAGCTGCGCATCGCACTTACTGAGCAAGAACATAGTGATTTGCCGTTAGGTCGGCAGTTGGTGCTATTGGGTTTTGTCACAGAAATCATGGTGCGTGACGTTGTGGCTGACACCATCGGTTTCGAGAGTATCGATTTGTCTACCATTGTGGCAGATGTCGATGCGCTGAACCTAGTGCCGCAAGATTTTTCCCGTCGTTATCATTTGCTCCCTATTGCTTATGAAGCTACCACTAAAACCTTAGTCGTAGCCATGGCTGATATGTTCAATGTAGTGGCGTTGGATCAGCTCCGCGCCATGCTGGGCGGTCGCATTCAAATTCGCCCATTACTCGCAGCCGAAGCACAGCTGGAAGAGTATATTGACCATTTTTATGGTTATGAACTCTCTGTTGATGGTATTTTGCATGAAATTGAAACTGGCGAGATTGATTACAACAGCCTAAGTGCAGGTGGCGATGAGTACACGCAACCCGTCGTACGTTTAGTGGGCGCATTGTTGATGGATGCGGTTAAGCGCGGCGCATCAGATATTCACTTTGAACCTGAATATGCATTTTTACGCATACGTTACAGAATCGATGGCGTGCTTCACCAAGTGCGTAGTTTGCATAAAAGCTATTGGGGTGGGGTGGTTGTTAGGCTAAAAGTGCTCAGTGGTTTAGATATTGCAGAAACACGTGCGCCACAAGATGGCCGCTTGAGCATGAATTTATGTGGTCGCCCAATTGATTTTCGGGTATCGAGTCATCCGACTATCAACGGTGAAAATATCGTACTGCGTGTGCTAGATAGAGAAAAGTCTATCATTCCGATGGAGCGCATGGGTTTGCGCCCTAATACGTTAGAAGAGTTGCGCATTATGATGACGCGTCCTGAGGGCATTGTCATTGTCACTGGGCCTACAGGTAGCGGTAAAACAACTACGCTCTATTCACTGCTGTCATATCGCAATACTGAAGCTGTGAATATCATGACGCTGGAAGACCCTGTTGAGTATCCCGTTTCTATGATGCGCCAAACCTCGGTGGCTGAAGTGAATAAAGTGGATTTTGCGAACGGT
>JAYTRW010000334.1:0-12414 GCA_043745985.1 Methylotenera sp. | reverse complement strand
AGGTTCGCCAAATTCAAAATAGCGATAAACAGCCAACACTGTGGCAATGTTAAATACTTGTATGCCAACATCAGTCGAACGCTTGTCGTTCGGAATTTCAACATCAAGTAGCAGGTGAATCAAGCGCCGCGCATCACCACTCGGATAAAGCGTAGGGACAACTTTTACTTGCATCGCTTTATTGGTGCAGGCCGCTGACATTGCGCTGGCTGCTTTAGGTTTATTATCCTCAATGCCAATGATGCATTTTTCTGCACCTAGCAAATGCTGTACGATTTCTATGCCTTTGACCACTTGGTCGGCACGTTCGCGCATCAGCATGTCATCACAAGTGATATAAGGTTCGCACTCGGCTGCGTTAATCACTAAAGTATGCACGTTAGACTTGCCGTTTGTGCGCAATTTAATGTGCGTAGGGAAAGTCGCGCCACCTAAGCCCACAATACCTGATGAACGTAGGCTATCTACCAGCACTTTTTTATCGGTATTTCGCCAGTCCAATGGTTGTAATTGCGCCCAAGTATCTTTGCCATCTGGCGTTAGCGTGATGCACATATCAGGCAGACCTGACGGATGAGGAATCACTTGCTCGCTAATGGCGGTAATCGTGCCAGAAGTTGGCGCATGGATCGCGGCAGATACTGTGCCCTCTGGTTCGGCAAGCATCTGACCTTTTAGTACAAAGTCGCCCACTTGCACCAACACTTTAGGGATATAGCCTACATGCTGGCGTAACGGTAATATGAGTTTTTTAGGAATGGCAAGCTGGGCGATAGGCAGTGTAGTTGACTCCGCCTTGTGATCATGCGGATGTACGCCACCATTGAATTTAAAGACATCTTTATTACTAGAGACGCCGCGAATTAAATTGCTCGCAAAGTTGATAATTGCATTCATGCTTAAGTTTTATTTATCTTGGAATTATTTTCTTGGTTTTATTTATATAGTCTAGTGTTTAATTTCTAATATTAGCTAGCGTTCATAGCTTCAAAAGGCACGGCTGTAATCGGTATTACGGGATACTTCCATTTCCAGTTATCTGGATTCTCCGCGACTGGTATCATCGTAATGCAGTCTACGGGGCAGGGCGCTAAACATAGCTCGCAACCCGTACACTCAGAACTAATGATAGTGTGCATGTGTTTAGCTGCACCTAAAATCGCGTCTACTGGGCAGGCTTGTATGCATAAAGTGCAGCCAATACATGTGGCCTCGTCAATAAAAGCCACTGCTTTGGGTTTTTCTACACCATTGGCTGCATTGATAGGCTTGTATTCCACACCCATTAAATCGGCTAATGCATGCGCACCAGCATCACCACCAGGTGGGCATTGATTAATATCAGCTTCGCCAGCAGCAATAGCCGTTGCATAAGGTTTGCAGCCTGGATAGCCGCATTGTCCGCATTGTGTTTGTGGCAGAATTGCGTCGATACGCGCTACCAGCGGGTCGCCTTCTACCTTGAAAAGTAAAGCGGCTATGCCTAGTAAAGTGCCTAGCACCAAAGCAAGGCCAAGCATGATGTAAAGTGAAATTAACATGTAGATATTCTTGAGTACTTAATATTTAACCTGATATTTAGCTTAATACTTGGTCTAATATTTATCTAGGCCAGCAAAACCCATAAAAGCTAAACTCATCAGCGCAGCGGTCACCATGGCAATTGCGGAACCTCGTAGAACCACTGGTACATCTGCCGCTTCTAGTCTTTCGCGCATGGATGCGAATAAAATTAGCACAAGTGAAAATCCAATCGCACCACCCATGCCAAACAGTAAGGATTCGAGAAAACTATGGCTGGCCTGAGCATTTAATAGTGGAATGCCTAGCACCGCGCAGTTGGTGGTAATTAAAGGTAAAAATATGCCTAAGCCTTGATAAAGCGGAGGGAAATTCTTTTCCATAATCATTTCTGTCAATTGCACTACGCTGGCGATAATGACAATGAACGAAAGCGTACGCAGGTACTGCAAGTTATTCGGCTCAAGCAGATACTGATTAACTCCCCAACTTGTCATCGAGCCTATGCTCAAGACGAATGCGGTCGCGCCTGCCATACCAATGGACGCTTCAAGCTTTTTAGAAACGCCCATAAACGGGCAAAGCCCTAGAATTTTGACCAGCACAATGTTGTTTACAAGCACTGTGCCGATTAAAATCATAATGTAATGGTGGAAATCAATAGTCATATGCGCTTCTGTGCAATACTGATTAAGTAAATATATGTAAAAATTCAGTACGAATTATACCGCGTTTAAGCTTGGTCGCGAATCCTAAAAGACTTTCAAAAATAGTGCTGATAGCATTGTGACGCCTAATCTAGCGCTAAGTTTTGCGTTTAACAAACTATCTATAATTATACAGATATAACTATATTGAATATCCATTAGCAATCAGCAAATTAGCGGGCAAATAAGTTTGCACATAGAAGCTGTTTATTTACTGAATTTTTAAGTTAAAATGCTAAATTACAAATAGTTTAGGTTTACTATGCTGCAAGGTAGTTCAGTCGCTCAAGGTAGTCTAGTTGCTATCGTTACGCCAATGTTTGACGACGGGCGTTTAGATATACCCTCATTGAATGCGTTGATTGATTTTCATATTGATCAAGGTACCGATGGTATTGTCATTGTAGGCACTACAGGTGAATCACCTACGGTAGATTTTGAAGAACATTGTTTGTTGATAAAAACGGCAGTGAGCCAAGTGAATGGTCGAGTGCCAGTCATTGCAGGAACTGGCGCAAATTCTACAAAAGAGGCCATCGAACTAACACAGAAAGCTAAAGAGCTTGGCGTAGATGCTTGCTTGCTAGTCGCACCTTATTACAACAAACCTACGCAAGAAGGTTTGTATCAGCATTTTATGGCCATCGCCAATGCTGTGGATATTCCACAAATTCTATATAACGTACCAGGTCGTACGGGTTGTGATCTTACTAATGACACTACGCTACGTTTAGCTGCCCATAAAAATATCATCGGTATTAAAGATGCTACTGGTGGCATTGAGCGTGGAACAGATTTGATTTTACGTGCGCCAAAAGACTTTGCTGTATTAAGTGGCGATGATGCGACCGCAATGTCTTTAATGCTGCTTGGCGGTAAAGGCGTGATTACGGTGACTGGTAACGTAGCGCCAAAATTAATGCACGAAATGTGCGTTGCGGCCGTTGCTGGTGATGCAATTAAAGCACGTGAAATTAACGCTCAGTTATTTCAGTTACATCAAAAATTATTTGTTGAAGCTAACCCAATGCCAGTTAAATGGGTGTTAGCACAAATGGGCTTAATTAAAATGGGTATTCGCTTACCTATGGTGCATTTGTCTGAGCAATATCATGACGTATTACGCAATGCATGCAAACCAGCCGATATTTTATAAGCAATACTTTTTATATAAAGCAAAATCGTTTTCTCAAGAGGTCTGAATGAAACAAATGCATATCCAGCGCACAGCCATTTACATGCTACTCACTGCCACTTTAGTCGGCTGTGACTCTATTCCGTTCATCAATAACGAATCAGACTACAAAGGCGCTAGTAGATCTAAACCATTAGAAGTGCCGCCAGATTTAACTGCTAGTCCAGTGAGTGATGCATATTCTATTCCTGGCAATACTAGCTATTCAACCTATAGCCAAGCGCAAGATAGCCAAGAAGCTGGTGTTGAGAAGGTGTTAACAAATCCTGACGGCGTTAGATTAGAAAGAGCGGGCGCGCAGCGCTGGTTGGTAGTGAATGCTCCTGCTGAAAAAATATGGCCTGTTATACGTGAGTTCTGGACAGACCAAGGTTTTGCTGTGCGTTCAGAAGATGCGCAAATAGGTGTAATGGAAACCGAATGGATTGATGCTGATGCCATTAAAAAAGATGAGTCAGGCAATGTTGGCGAGAAGTTTGATAAATGGTTAGATAGACTATCTGGTTTAGCGGATAAGAAAAAATTCCGTACGCGTTTAGATCGTGGTGACGAAGCAAACACGACTGAAATCTACATGACCCATCGCTCAGTGAGCGGTGCGCCAGATGATGGTAAGAATCGTGTGCAAACGCAACTAGGTGAAATTGATACTGGCTACAAAGCCGATGCAAAATCCGTACCTACTGCAGACGCAAGAGATGCTGAGTTAGACGCAGAGTTATTACGACGCTTAATGGTAAAGCTTGGTGTTGAAGAGCAAAAATCTAAAACCATTTTGGCGCAAGCTACCACACCAAAACGTGCTGATGTTGTGAAAGAGCCAGATGGTAGCGCAACATTAATATTAAATGATGCTTTTGACCGCGCATGGCGCCGAGTGGGCTTAGCTTTAGACAGAGTTGGCTTTGTGATTGAAGATAAAGACCGTTCGAATGGTTTGTTCTTTGTACGCTATGCCGATGTAGATATCGACGATACGCCAAAGAAAAAGAAAGGCTTATTCGAAACCTTGAAGTTCTGGGGTGATGAGGATAAAAAAGAAACTTCTGGCGCTAATAAAGAAGCCAAAGAAGAAAAAAGCATGGTTGAAAAACTAAAATTCTGGGGTAGTGACGATAAACAAAAAACTAATCCAGAAAAACAATACCGCATCAAAGTCGCAGAGGGTGAAAAAGACGGCACTAAGGTGACAGTGGTGGATAAAGACGGTGGGCGCGTTAAAACAACGACAGCAAACCGAATCGTTGCGCTAATGTACGAGCAGTTAAAGTAACGTTATCTGGGTATTAACCTAGGTAAATACCTGATAAATATACGATGCGCTTTGCTTCGCTGGGTAGCGGCAGTGCTGGCAATGCGCTAGTCGTAGAAATCAATCAAACTAGGCTCATGTTGGATTGTGGGTTTAGTATTAAAGAAACGCTCGCTAGACTGGCACGCTTAAATCTACAACCAGATGACTTGGCTGGCATGGTCATTACGCATGAACATGATGACCATGCTGGAGGTGCGTTTAAATTTGCTGCTAAGTACAAAATCCCAGTGTGGCTCACTTATGGCACACTCAAAATGTCCAACAGATATATCCCTACACAGCATGATCTTCAATTAAATGTTGTGGATAGCCATAGTGAATTTTCTATAGGTGATATTCATGTTCAGCCATATCCCGTGCCGCATGATGCGCGCGAACCAATGCAATGCGTTTTTTCTGATGGTAACCACAAGTTAGGGGTGCTCACGGACGTTGGACGCACAACACCGCATATTGCTGAAACGTTAAGTGGTTGTAAGGCGCTAGTATTGGAATGTAATCATGACGCCAGTATGTTACAGACAGGACCATATAGTTGGGCGCTCAAAAAGCGCGTTGGCGGTGATTTGGGGCATCTAGAAAATTTAGAGTCAGCAAATTTATTGTCAAAGCTAGATAACAGTCAGTTGCAACATATTTTGGCTGCGCACTTAAGTGCAAAAAACAATACACCAGCGCTTGCTAAAGCTAGCTTGGCAAATGTACTAGGTTGCCAAGACGATTGGATTGGAATTGCTGATCAGCTACAAGGCTTTGATTGGCGAGTGATAACTTAACTTAATTATGATATGTTTAACAGCAATAGACGTAAAAAAGCCGACTAAAAGTCGGCTTTTTTGTTTATTGCTAATTACTTAGCAGCAGCTTCAGCAGCAGCAGGTGCAGCAGCTTCGGCAGCAGCAGGTGCAGCAGCTTCGGCAGCAGCAGGTGCAGCAGCTTCGGCAGCAGCAGGTGCAGCAGCTTCGGCAGCAGCAGCTGCAGCAGCAGGAGTTTCAGCAGCTTTTTCGCCACAAGCAGTTAAAGCAAGAGCTAATAATGCAGCAAGTAAAATAGAACGTGTCATTTTTTATTCCTTAAGGTTTATAACTAGTTAAAAAAACTTTTTCGATAACCGCTTAAAAGTTTTACCTAATTAGCTATACCGAGAGGCACAAATTTTACCAGTTTTTTTTTAAAAAACTAGTGTCTTTCAAGAAGAAAGCGACAAAATTTCCAACAAAATGTATTATTTTCACAACAATTAACGAATTTGTATCAATTTTTCCCTACTCCACTCGAATAGACAGTGCATTGCTCTGAGATTGGCCGCTATTTTGTCTGCTTAAAATGGCGCGACTGACCTCATCTTTTTGTTGCATGGTTCCACCTAAATCAAGCCATTCGCCACGATTCAATCTAACAATCGTACTGAGTTCTTCAAAGTCTATGATTCTATTTTGGTTGAGCTGCGCAATTCTTGGCGTGATTTCTAGTTCGATTTGATTGCCAATGCTGCGAGGTCGCACGGAGAATCCAGTGCTAATATCTACAAACTCGGTAGTGTGCTGAATGCTGGCATAGCGACGCGTCAGCGTGACCCACTCTTGGGTATATGGTACAGATTGCCCAACGCGAATAAACGCGCGCTCACCGTCCATTACATTAATGAATTGGTTACCATTGCTGCGTATGCTACTTTGATTGTTTTCAATATCAAGCTGTACGCCATCAGCCACACTTCTTGGATATTTATTTGTTCCTATGGTGACGTTGCCTATGCGTTTTCGACCACTTACGGCAAGGTTATCATCGTTAGTTTGTAAATTATTTTGGTGGCTTACGGTAATTTTTAGGTTTTGACGTTCAACATCTAATGTAGAAATGATTTGCTCTATTTCGATCATTTTTTCTGGGCTAGCCCGAATGATTAAGTGGTTCTGCATGCCAGTTGCAGCGCCATCGCCGCCGACTAAAGGCTGAATGATGGGCAGAATATCTTCAGCAAAATGATGTTGTAAGTCAATAATCTTAAACTCAGTTGCAGCTAATGCATTGAGTGAAAATAGTGAGAGTGTCAATAAATAGCCCGCGAACGAAAGGGTTCGTGACCATTTGCTTGTTGTCATGACATGTAGTTTCATAAACCCAACCTTGAAATAGTGACCACATCCTGAGTCGCTTCAAGCAACTCTTTGAATCTAGTATTGAGTAAGCCCGCGGTTGCAAGGTCATCCAAGCCATACCTAAAGCGCGCTTGGTCGATGTGAATACGTTTAATGTAATGTTTGTCATCCGCCAATATGAAACAGTCTTTCGCATGTTTTGCCGACTGATTGGTTTCGCACACGGTCATTTTGTGTCCGTAAATTGTGATTAAGTCTAACAAGCGTGGGCATTTGTTTTGAAAAAATCCGCTGTCTTGTAAAACAATCGTTAATTGATTACTTGGGCTTTTATTTAAGAACTGCTGAAGCAGCGCATATTTTTCTTTACTTGCAAAATCTCCGTGTCTTAGATCTTGATCAAAAATCAATAATTCACGCTCTGCACTGACTAAAATAAGATTAATGGCCTCTGCATAGAGATGCTCGCCGACCATGATCTGGTCTGGAATGAGTTCAGTATTAATCTCGTTAGTCATCATAGGTTTAAATCTCTTAATTTGAATGACTTATAAAGAATCAAAACTCAGGTAACCTGCAATATACCAATCATATAACTGTTGCAGCAATTGTGCATCTTGAATGTTGCTAGCCTCAATATGACGTTGGTCTGCAAGCTTAATGAGAATGTTGGCGGTCTCGCCAATCCATTGGGTGACTTCGCCATTAAGGTAAAATTTATCTGCGGAAAATAGCATTTGGCTTTTTAAATCTAGCGCGATGCCGATTTTTGCTAGCTTCTCAGTAAAGTTACGCATAGACATTTTTTTGTTGGGTCCAAACACCACATCGGCTTTAGGTTCAGAAAGATATGTCCCTAGAAACTCGGCAATCATTTCGTTCGACCATTTAATCTTTTGTAAATTCGCACTAACTTTGGCAATCATTTCTTTGCCAATTTCGGCAGCGTGATCTTGTAATTTTAAATCCGCATCTTGATAGATTTTATTTAAAGAGTCGTCGTCCAAAACTAGCTTATCTTGATTCAACTGATCCTGTATAAATCCTAGAAACTCTGTGGCGAGCTCTTGGTTTTTAGGCGCCCTAAAACCAATAGAATAGGTCATACAGTCGATGGCTCCATCTGATACTGCAATGCCCCAATGCGCAAGATGAGGTGGTAAATAAAGCATATCACCCGCTTCTAGCAACCACTCTTGCGAAGTGTCAAAGTTTTGCAAAATGCGTAAGGGTGCGCCATCAACCAAACTTAAATCAGTTTGCTCACTAATGCGCCATAAGCGCTTACCTTGTCCTTGCAATAGAAATACATCATAGCTATCAAAATGCGGACCTACGCCACCGCCATTAGGCGCGTAGCTCACCATCAAGTCATCAAGTCTTGCGTATGGAATAAAGTCGAACTGCTGCAACAGGGCGGAGCCTTCTGGCAAGTGATGGTTCACGCTTTGTACAAGTAAGGTCCAGTTATTCTCAGGCGTTGGTTTCTCAGTCAGGCTTGCAAAATCTTCATCATCAAATGGGCCATGGTTGGCATACCACTTACCTTTTTTATATTCCACAATGCGAGATTGCACCTCATCCTCGCAGGCTAAGCCCGCCAGTTCTTCAGGGCTTAATAAACCAGTAAAGAGTGGAATAGCACTTCTAATCAGTAAAGGTTTTTTTTGCCAATATTCTGCTAGAAAACTCTCTGGTGTTAGGCCACCTAGTAATGCCAATGGATTATTTTTTGTTTTCATGTGTGTAAAAGTTTGCTTGATTATTTAGTTGATAATTATGCCATTGCATTGATATACAGGTTGGTATATATTGAGTAAAATAATAAGAATAGTTATTAAAAGTAAAAGTGATTAACTTGTTGCAAGTTGCCTGACATAATCTTTGAGGAGAGAACTATGAACGCACCAACAGATACATCCACTAAAACCTTTCACGGCGGCTGTCCACACGATTGCCCAGACACTTGCAGCATGGTCTATACCGTTAAAAATAATAAGCTTATCTCAGTCACTGGCAATAAAGACCACCCCATGACGCGCGGTGGTTTGTGCGTAAAACTCAAAGATTACGAAAAGCGTCATTATCATCCTGACAGACTTCTATATCCACTCAAGCGCACTGGCGCTAAAGGTAGCAAGCAGTTCAAGCGCATTACGTGGGATGAAGCGCTGACTGAAATCACCAGTCAATGGAAAGCTATTATCGCCAGCGATGGTCCGCATGCCATTATGCCCAACAGCTATTTAGGCAATCAAGGCTTGGTACATGGCCTCAATGGTGGTGATGCCTTTTTTAACCGTATGGGTGCAACTGTGTGTGAACGCACTTTTTGTGGTGAAGGTTCATGTACCGCATGGTTATTAACCGTTGGTCCAACGGCTGGCGTTGACCCTGAAAGTTTTAGCCATTCTAAATATATTGTTATTTGGGCATGTAACTCAGTAAGTACTAACTTACATCACTGGCACATTATTCACGAAGCGCAAAAGCGTGGTGCCAAAGTCGTGGTGATTGATTCTTACGCCTCTAAAACTGCGAAAGAAGCTGATTGGCACATTGCGCCCAAACCTGGTACAGATGGCGCACTCGCCATGGCGATGATGAGTGTGATTATTGCAGAAGGTTTGGTTGATCAAGACTACGTAGATAACTACACCGTAGGTTACAAAGAGCTTGCTGAGCGCGCTAAAACTAGAACACCAGAATGGGCGGCAGAAATTACAGGTATTTCAGCGGATGACATTCGCAAATTTGCACGTGAATACGCTACCACGCCACCAGCGGCAATTCGTTTGGGCGTAGCACTTGAAAGAAGTTACGGCGGCAGTCAAGCTATTCGGGCGGTAACATGCTTACCTGCGCTGATAGGCGCATGGCGTTACGTAGGCGGTGGCGCTTTACAGTTTCCAGTATGGGAGCATCCCTATAAGTTTGATGTGATTTCGCGCCCAGATTTAATCCCAGAAGGCACACCAGTGGTTAACAATCTACAGTTAGGCCGCGTACTCACTGGTGAAACCAAGCTCAATACGCCGATTAAATCGATGATGGTATGGAACACCAACCCCATTACCCAAGCGCCCGAAACCGATAAAATCATCAAAGGCTTAGAGCGTGAGGATTTATTCACTGTGGTTGCCGAGCATTTTATGTCTGACACTGCAGCCTATGCTGATATTGTGCTGCCAGCTGCCATGGGTGCAGAAATGGAAGACATGGTGCTGTCATGGGGGCATTTATATCTCACTTACAATGAAAAATGCATAGACCCACCGGGCGAAGCAATTCCAAATAATGAAATTTTCAGGCAGCTTGCTAAGCGCATGGGCTACGAAGATGATAATTTCAAATGGAATGACACCGAATGCCTAGAAAACTACGTAGACTGGGCCTCACCTACCTGCGAAGGCATAGGTTTAGATTATCTACGCCAACACGGCTTCGCACGCTTAAAAGCTTTTGGCGATAAAGATACGCGCGCACGGCATGCCAAAGGTGAATTCCCTACGCCTAGCGGTAAATGTCACTTTATGGCAGAAGGCGCTAAAAACTTTGTGGCAGGGCCTTTCCGCCAAATGTACGAAGGCTTTCAACCGGGCGAGGATTTAGACCCATTGCCTGACTATGTGGCTTCGCGTGAAACGCCAGCTACCAACCCAGCACTGGCGGCTAAGTATCCTTTGAATATTATTTCGCCCAAAAGCCATGGCTTTTTAAACTCATGCTATGCCAATGTGACGGAGAAAATTAAAGGGCAGGGCGAGCAGTTTGTCATGATTAATCAGTTCGATGCTACAGCACGTAATATTAAAGCGGGCGATGTGGTGAAGGTGTTTAATGACCGTGGTGCGTTTGAGGGCTTGGCAAAGATTTCGGATGATGTGAATGCGGGGATTATTGTGGCAACGCTTGGGTATTGGCGGCAGTTGAATAATGGTACGGTGAATTGTATTAGTTCAGCGGAGTTTGGAGATATGGGACATTCGACTACGTTTAGTGATAATTTGGTGGAAGTTATGCTGGGTTAAGGTTTGACATGAGTGGCACGTTTTAGCGTATCTCATGATGGAGGGGTTCGGTAATTTATTCATTTAAAGCCATAAGAATAAATATGCCGAAAATTACTAGGGTATAGTCCATAATACCGAACCACATGACTAATGAAAATTTTGCTATTAATCCACCTACTACTAAAACACCATATCCGATTGAGTTTACAGCCAATTTCTTCGATGATTTTGATTTTTTGCTTTCAATACCACTCATAATCTACCTAACAGTTAGTATAGAGCCTCATAGCGCTCTATGATAATAATTTGATTGTTAAAATTTCTTATAAAAATTATTTAAATTCATTTAGTTAAGTGACTACGCTTGTATGTTAACTAATAGCAAATGTTGACGCAACCATTGCCGCTTGTCGAAAACTCTCCGTGATTATGTAAATCTCAGGCGCGGCAGAAGGGGGATTTAAAGTCAAAGACGTAGGATTTTCACCGTTGGTAATTTAATCTAAAAGCCACTCAAATTCCGTCATTCTGAGCGTAGGGTGTAGATTTCCCTTTTCATCACGCTGATGGCGCCAAGGTCGCTGTGAAACAGCGGGCACTTGGCGGACATGCCAAGTACTGGTACTTTTTAGGCAGTTAAAAGAAAGTGACTAGCTGTCGAGTTACCCCCGACACATATCTTCATCACATAGAAGTTTAAGTTGAATCAAGTTTAGGTGCTGGTCATGTATGTTTATTGACGGATGTGATGCTGAAATTCACCTCGCCTAGATTCCCGCCTACGCGGGAATGACGGTAAGTGATTGTTTACTCAGTTGGCTGGTATTTAATGCGTCTTAACCATTCCGTCATTCTGGATGGTGTACGGAATCTAACGGCTTTTAGTTCTGAGTTGCTGCTTTATTTAAGAATACGACTTTATTCTTACCTGAATTTTTAGCGTGATACATCGCTTTGTCAGCCGCCATCATGAGTTTTTTGGGAGTGAATGCATCTGAGCGGTGAATGGCGACGCCAATACTGACGCCTACCGATAACATGGCATTTTCAACTGGAATCGGTTTTTTTAATGCGTTGATAAGTCGGTTGGCGAGTGTTTCTAGTTCGTCTTTGTCTTTGAACTTTTGCACGATCAAAGTAAATTCGTCGCCGCCTAAGCGCGCTAAAGCGTCGTGTTCTCTTAAACAACTTTGGAATAGTTGACTGACGGTGATGAGAAGTTGGTCGCCGATTGCGTGGCTATATTGGTCATTGACGGTTTTGAAATGATCTAAGTCCATATAAAAAATGGCATATTTCTGCTTTTCTATAATGGCATTATCGTGAATGTGTTGTAGCTTATTTTCAAATCCACGTCGGTTTAATAAATTAGTGAGTGGGTCATGCGTGGCTTGGTGGCTAAGATGGTCAACTTTGTTTGAGCTAGATAAAATGACTTTAAATAAATGTAGCGTGTGTAAATATGAAAATAGCAAAATACCAAAGATCATTAGAGCGAGAGCAACGCCTGCGCTAATGCTATAGCGAATGGTTGTTCGCATACGATCACTAAGCGTGTGTC